>JBGOZZ010000115.1:0-4999 GCA_041480465.1 Methanoregula sp.
ATGATCACTTTTTTTGCTATCCACGTCCTCTTAACTCATCCTCACTCCACACAATTCCCCCCTCCCGTTTTTTCCCAAATCATCCCCCTCAGACTAACTAATGATCTACGTTGAACAACTGATTGATCCCATTGATCAAGCCTCGTCATCACGTGTTTATTCAGGGGAAGGTTGATCCTCCTCGTGGTTCTTCTTCATGTAATGCAAACATGCCATTTAAAAATTCACGTTTTTCCATTCCGTATAAGGGATGCTCAATATCTTTTTACGGATATCATCTCGATTCTGACGGTTGATCGATTAATCAGGAGTTCCGGGATCAAAACAGGTGTTCTTTTGCTGGTATGCAGGTATGGATGATCCTGCATGAGATCCGCCATTCAAACAGGTTTAAACAGGCCGGTTTTTCTCCCAGTAAAATGGATTATTCTGAATTCTGCGCCCATATATCAATTTTCTGAAAATATGTGATCAAAACTGCCCCAATCAGACCGGCTACCTGGACCGGGCTAAAAATCTAATATGCCAGAATTGAGTCCTGATTGCCGTTTTGAGCCATTTAAGGTCCATGTGGTAAGATCAGGTCCAAAAAGATGATTTGTGTTTTCATATCTATCTGATAAAGATCAAAACAGGTGTTCTTTTCCCTGATCGGTAGTTATGGGTGATCAACATTGAGATCTGCCTTCTAAAAGCGTCCATTAGCGTATATTTTAAAGCAAATATTTGCCGTATTTTGGTTAAAAAACGGTATATTGTGCGAATTTCCAAAACATGTGCCGGAATTCACCATTTTTTGCAACCTCTCCAAGTCTGATCCATCAAAAAGAACCAATCCGGGCCCATTTCAGGCTCCGTTAGGATTCGGAACACTCATGTCAGTTGTTCTGATTACCCAACCCAGTTTTCTCGTTCGAGAATAAGAAGCGAAGATTCTGGCTTTTGGCAGGGAGCTCGTTCCTTGCAGTCCCGGAAATTATGTCACTTCTCACGATTGGATTATCCTATTTCCTCTGGCCTGAGGATCGGGTCGCAGGGGATTTCTGCCTCATTTCCCTTCGAATAAAGCAGCAATATCAAGCCCCGTCGACCGTTCTTTATAATACCGGAAAAGGCTCTCTCCCCACTCCACAGCACGGGGATCGCTGCTGAAAAGGTCAGAAGAACTGTCGTAGAGGTTCGTATCCTTCTTGAAGAGACCCAGTGACAGGTACTTATCGGTAACGGTCAGCCCGACCCGCAGTTTTTCAACGGTTACCCATACAGAAAAATTTGGATACCCTGCAAGCCCCTGCATATTCGATGCATAAGGCTCTTTTGTTAAAAGTTCCACGACGTCTTGATTTACGACAAGTTCAACCGGGATCCCGGTGACCACTTTTTCTGCAATGAAACGGGCAAGACCTGGGCTGGCTACTGAAGAGATCCCATGAATATACGCCGCATCCTTCAGGATCTCGAGATAGTGGGAATATACATAAAACATATCCGTTGTTGTATCCTGTTTTGGCTCGGAATTATACAGGTCGCCGATTCTTAAGAGAAAGGCTGCAGGAAGATCGGAAAGATCATGGTCGGTAAAGAATGTATGATGCTGGTCGATTCCTCCAATGAGCTGGACAAATCCTTCGACATTCGTTGCAACCACCCCCCCAAGCGGGGTAAGGTGGTACTCATAATTCACCGCCTCAATAAGCCCCTGTCGTTCAAGACTGCGGATCTTGGGAATTAATGCCTGGGATGTGCTTCCCGTCACTTCGCGCAATCGGCCGAGGGACGCTGTAGTACGGAGTAAGGTAAGCAGGATCTGAATCTTGAGCCGTGAACTGTAAATGGAATGGATAAGTTTCTGGTGTTTTTCATAAATTTTAATCGAATCCATACCAGCGTTTCCTACGACTATGATGTTCATATACCTTTCATAATATTATTATTATTTCCGGCCCGGTGTCCGGATATTGCCTTTGGATAGCAGCCTCACAGATCAGAATTGCAGGTACGGCATCGATGATATCACCAGACATAATCCTCCAATGGCAAGGAATTGTCCGTCTGATATGACATCAACGAGGAGACTGTTCATCCGTGTCCGATCTATGGCAACAATACAAGCCTCCGAATATACCAGTGAACAGATGATCACAATACAGCTCCCGACAGATAGCACGGATCTTCCCAGCGTGAAGATAAGGACTCCGGATATGAGGTTAATACCAGTGAGGAAAAACCTGGTTCGTGCAACCCCGATAAGGACCGGAATGGTCGCAACACCGGTTGCAGAATCTCCGGTCCGGTCCCTGATATCCGGAAGTGTTGAAGCGATGAATGTCCAGGAAAAGATAAACAGGAACACAATAAGGGTCGTCATCCCCGGTATCGATGCAGTCATAAACACCGGCAGGAGTGATGCGGAGAGCGCCCATGAAATGGAGACCACGACATTCTTCATCACCGGTATCTCTTTTAGTCGCCGGTATCTCCACCATCGCGGCAGGATGGGGACACTGTAGAAGATTCCGCTTACTAGGGGCAGTATAGTCACGCAGAATGCGGCAACACCATAGAATGCAGCCATTATAAGCGCAGTGAGGTATGCGGCAAGTGCTGCAACGAAAAAATGGCGTTCGAACTTTTTGGTAATACGGAAACGACGCTCATGGTTGAGTGCATCTTCCGCTTCATCCGTTTTCCGGTTCAGATTATAGACAGAAAATGTGATCATGAACATGACTGCTGCCTGCTGAACGGTCCAATTAATTCCTTGAATGTAACAGGAGGTATACCCCATACCGGTAACAACTACACCAAGGAATAGCGAACTGTAAAGTAGGAATTCTCCATAATCACGCACTTTTAATGAGAGGATATCCCAGACGTGCGATACCAAATGCCGGTGAACGGCATACCCATGGTAGCTGATAGGTGCCATGGGTTACATTCAGGAACAGAAGAAACATTCATTTTGCCGGTGAATGTTAATCGCAGCGGATAATCTGAATACCCGTGATAAATAAATGACGACGTATACAATTTTCATTCCGGATATGAAGCTCAGGAAAGGAGATACGAGCCAGATCCGTTCAGGAAAAATAGTTTCAAATCAATATTAATCTTTCCATATAACTGCCACAATCCCTTAAACAGCATAGGATATTTCCTTATGATCTCGGTAATGTATGTAGATGACGAACCAGCGCTTCTCGAAATCGGGAAACTCTTTCTGGAAAAATCAGGGCAGTTCCATGTTGACACGGTGATATCCGCCCATGAGGCATTGCAAAAAATAAAATCAATATCTTATGATGCTATTGTCTCTGATTACCAGATGCCGGAGATGGATGGAATCGCTTTTCTCAAAGAGATCCGTGCTGAATTTCCCGATCTCCCTTTCATCATATTCACGGGTAAAGGAAGGGAAGAGGTAGTGATTGAGGCATTTGATAACGGAGCTGATTTTTACCTCCAGAAAGGAGGAACCCCAATACCGCAGTTTTTTGAGCTTGGACACAAGATCATCGCCGCAGTCCGGCGCAGGCAGGCAGAGAAAGCGTTCCTGGATAGTGAGACACGCTACCGGAACGTTGTGGAGGACCAGACTGAATTCATCTGCCGGTTTCTTCCCAATGTTACCCATGTATTTGTAAATGAAGCGTATTGCCGGTATTTTAACAAATCCCGTGACGAGATCATAGGGAAAAAATTTAAACCGGATATTCCCCAGATGGATAAAAATCTCGTCGAGGATCACTTCCTGTCCCTGACAAGGGATAACCCGATTGCCACCATTGACCATCGCATTATCATGCCGGACGGGGGGGTCCGCTGGCAGCGCTGGAGCGATCGGGCAATTTTTAATGACGAAGGAACACTTGTCGAATACCAGTCAGTGGGCCGCGATATCACCGAAACCAAACATTCTGAAGAAGATCTGCGCGTAATCAATCAGGAACTCCATGCCGCGTATGAACAAATCGCTGCAACCGAAGAGGAGTTGCGACAAAACTACGATGAGCTGAACAAAAAAGAGCAGAAACTCCGGGAAAGTGAAGAAAATTACCGGCGCATCGTGGAAACTGCATATGAGGGCATCAGGGTGCTTGATAGTCAGTTCAGGATCGTACAGGTAAATCATCGGATGGCAGAGATGCTGGGTTACCAGCCGCATGAGATACGTGGGCGGTTAATCACGGATTTTATTCATGCGGATGATTTCCCTGATCACGAGTACCACGCTTCGGTACGTCGCAAGGGTGCGAGAGACAGGTACGAGCGGCGCTATCTCCGGAAGGACGGGACATGGCTCTGGACACTTGTATCAGCGACACCTGTCTTCAATAATGACGAATTTGTGGGGTCATTTGCTATGGTTACGGACATTTCCGAACGAAAGAGTGCTGAAGAAGCACTCCAGAAAAGCGAACGGCTGTACCGTACAATCGTGGAGACTGCCCCGGGAATGCTTGTAATCTGTGACTCCAAGGGAAAAAACCTCTATATCAGCGCGAATTGTAAAAATATTACCGGATATACCCAGGAAGAGCTTATCGGGAAATTCATCTGGTGGGTGCACGAAGATGACAGGCAGAGAATGGAAGCCCTGTTGAAGGATACCTTAAAAAACCAAACCAGCGGCCGCAATGTCGAGTTCAAAGGGGCAAAAAAAGATGGAGAGATCTGGTTTGGGTCGCAGTCGTGGGAGCCGATCAGGGATAGTCAGGGTACCATGATTCAGTTTGTGATGCAGGTTATTGACATCACTGACCGCAAGAACATGGAAGAAACCCTGAAACAATCGGAAAACCGGTTTTCCGATATCATCAACAATCTGCCGGATGCGACCCTGGTAATAGATCCGAACGGTAAAGTCATCGCATGGAATAAGGCAATTGAAGAATTGACCGGGGTCAATGCCGAAGACATGATTGGAAAAGGTAACTATGAGTATGCACTACCATTCTATCAAAAAAGAAGACCGATTTTAATCGACCTGATTTTTAAA
>JBGOZZ010000116.1:0-4976 GCA_041480465.1 Methanoregula sp.
GTCTCCCAGCATGAGCATACGGTGATCGTGACTGGTGAGGGCTGTATCGTAACCACACGATGAGATAGCCTTATTCATTCTAAAGAAGAATAATTAAGGTTACTGCCATGTCTGGAGATTCTGAAATCCTGCGCATAATGGAAATCGTTCTGTCCGCTGAAATATTCAACCAGAACCCCCAGCTCGATATCAATGACCTTACACCAATCTGTCGGGAGATTTTTTCCATCACAACTTCCGCGGATATCAGGAGGCCGGTATTTGTGAGCGACGGCCTAATAAAGCGCTCACTGGCCATTGCGGACGCTCACCAGAAACTATCTGCAAACCCATTTGTCGTTTACGAAGAGTTTGGGCAGAGAATACGTATTACCGCGCTTGAACCGGCAGCACAGTGGTTCCTCAGGCAGGGAGGAAAATCTTTAATTGAAAAAAATCCCTCACTCGCTTTTTTCTTTGAGAATATGGATTCAACGGGTATAAATTACAAGACCGTTCGAGCTACAAATCCACCTTACGAGGATACCAAAGCATATCTTGATGCTCGGGTTTCAAAATTGATTGGTGAAGATGAAAAGCTCCGGAGCGCACTTGATCTCGTTATTGTCCTTGCCCCGGAAGAAGTCGAGCAACAGATGGAAGATCTTATCCGCACACAGGAACAGATCGCGATTGTCACCAAGATAAAGCTCGCGATAAACAACCGGGAATTTCTGCGCCACCATAGAATCCATGAAGTAGGAAAACTACTCTTCGTTGGACCACCAGGCACTGGAAAGACCACTCTGGCACTTGCAATGTCCCGAGCCATGCACATGCCAATTCTTGAAGTCCGTCTCTCGATGGTTACTTCCCAGTATCTCGGGGAAACTTCCAAAAATATCGACCGAATCTTTGAATTAGCGAAAAAACTTGCGCCTTCCATTCTGTTCATCGACGAATTCGATTTTGTTGCCAAAAGCCGTATAGCTGACGATCATGGGGCTATGAAACGTGCAGTCAATTCCCTGTTGAAAAATATCGATAAGATCAATCTGGTCAAAAACAACGTGCTCCTGATTGGTGCAACTAACCATCCTCAGCTACTCGACGAGGCAGCTTGGAGGCGATTCGACGAAGTCGTGGAGTTCTCGCTCCCGAATGAAGAAATGCGGAAGAATATATTAATGAAAGTGACCTCCTCAATCCCCTGTACTCTCGATTACCAGAAGCTTGCTTCCCAAACCGACGGATTCTCCGGCTCTGATCTCCGTATGACGGTCAAAGAAGCTATTCTTTCTTCCCTCATGGATAACCGGAAGACTATCGGGTGTGAAGATATTGAGAAGGGTATCCATTTGGTGAAAAACCGGGATGCAATCCGGCATCTTAACTGGTTATAACATGAAAATTACCCTTCTGGGAACCGGCGATGCAATTGGTACGCCGAAGGTTGGATGTAACTGCCCCCAGTGTATCCGTGCACAGAAAACGGGGGTTATGCGATTGAGAACATCGCTTCTTCTGGAGAACGAAGGAAGACATATCCTCGTTGATTCTTCACCGGATCTTCGGCAGCAGCTTCTCCTTCAAGGCTCACCACATATCGACGCCGTCATCTGGACCCATGGACACTATGATCATTTCATCGGATTTGGCGAATTCTATCGCGTCCAGAAGATTCCACCGGTTTTTGCGGCACCCCCGGTACTCAATTACTGTGCTGAAATCTTCCGGTTTCTTACCTTTGATAAAGGTGAAATTCAACCCTACGTTCCATTCGATATTTTCGGGATAACAATCACCTTGTTTATGGTAAAACATCCCCCTGCTTTCACCTGTGGCATATTATTTGAAACCGATAAATCGAGGGTCGGGTTCACTTCAGATACGAACGCTGATCTTCCGCAAAAAAGCCTTGATCTTCTCACTAATCTGGATCTTCTGCTTCTCGACGCCCTCGTGCCTTCAAATATAACGATTCACAAGCACATGAATTATCTCGATGCCTGCTCACTTGCACGGAATCTTGCTCCAAAAGACTATCGTTGCATTCATCTGAGCCATCTTATTCCATGGGATCTTCCCCACCTCGGGAAAGACGGCGACACCTTCGAATTCAGATAACTTTTCTCGCTCCTTTTTAAGACAACGAGTTTATTTTATGAATATTATTCCGGTGTTCACGTGCTACCCATACTTTAATAGTTTTCAGGTGCCCAAACATAGGTGCATGATTGTAAAAGTACTCGATCTCGAAAAAGATAAAGTGCGACTCGTCATCCAGGGGGAAGGACATACCTTTATGAATGCCCTTGTAGAGGAGATTTTGAGCGACCCTGACGTTGATGTGGCAAAGTATATGATCGAATTCCAGTTCTCTGACCCTGAACTTCTCGTTACCACAAAAGGCAAGAAAAATCCCCTTCCTATTATCAAAAAGGCATGCAAACGGATCTCGGGTCACTGCAACGAGCTCATCAAAGACTTAAAGAACCAATAATTTTGTAATAAATAACTTTTTTAGTGAGTGAAAATTCTTTCACCCAAATAGTATCCGGATTGGCATTTCACAAATTTATTGCAGAATTGCCAGGTAAAAAATTGAAGACGAATTGTACATTTTTCACTATTTACAAAAACTGACTCAGACGGACATGAGGAAACGGAATCAAAATCCTGAGATATAACCTGTTTTTCCCTTTTGGCAAGGGTGTTGAAATTCTAAAAGTAACAGGGAAGGATTCAGGGAAAAATTTAGAAAATTCTCGGGTTGAATTGATACAAGAAGATTTATTCTTCCGGCGCCCGTTCGGTAAATACAATCGAGCCAGAGATGCGGGAAATTTTGATTTTTACCTTCTGCCCGGGCTTTGCATTTGCAACATACATGATATAGCGTCCCATTTTCACAACCCCATCACCACGTTTGGAGATCGATTGAATCTCAACATCCATAATTGTGCCTTCCTCAAGATTCTCAGAGACAGGTTCCGTGCGGGCTTTTCTCTTTCTCACGGGACGGTGACCACCACATGCATCACAACGGAGCAGCATGACACGATCGTCTTTGACCAACCGGGTATCCGGCTTGCCGCACTCAGAGCAGATTACATAATCCTCTACATAGCTCTTAATGATCATTTTGATGAGCGAGATCTCAAATTTCCCATTGAAAATGGCACGGTTACCATCAATTTTTCCAGACGTGCCTAGCTCGCCGAGCAGAAATTTCATCAAGTGTTCCGGATCACGACGGACCTTGCTTGCAATTTCTGTGAAATTTTCAAGAACCGTAGTCTTACCCTCAACATACGCTTTTGCTTCGGGAACTACAAAACGCTCCGAAGATTCAGTTTTTTCGGTGATATTGGAATATGCCTGTTTGAGGAGATTTTCATAGGATTCCGTCATAGTTGTATAATGTAAAGGCGTCGCCTATCCAAAAGGCTTTCTCCCGTTGATGTGTGAGCATAAAAATTGGATTTAAAAATGATAAGAAATTATTTTTTAAACTGGGGCATCATTCCCCGGACTTCGTGTCCTATTTCTTCGATAAGATGATCTTCATCTGCTTTGGTAAGGGCATTAAAAACAGGGCGGTTCACCATATTTTCAAGCATCCATTCCCTCGCGAACTTACCGGACTGGATTTCTTCAAGGATCTCCTGCATCGCTTCATAGGCTTCCGGACCAATGACTCGGGGACCACGGGTGAGATCACCATACTGGGCTGTATTGCTGATATATTGCCGCATATTAGTGAGTCCACCTTCGTAAATCAGATCCACAATCAGCTTTAGCTCATGCAGGACCTCCAGGTACGCCATTTCCGGTTCGTAACCGGCATTGACGAGCGTTTCGAAACCGGCCTTTACGAGGGAGGTGCACCCACCACAAAGCACAGCCTGTTCTCCGAAAAGATCCGTTTCGGTTTCTTCCCGGAACGAAGTTTCAAGCACCACCGCACGGGTCGCACCAATCCCTTTTGCATAGGCAAGTGCTATCTCGTGGGCCTTTCCAGTATAGTCCTGGTGGACGGCTATAAGTGCGGGTACACCTTTGCCTTCTTCATACTGCCTGCGCACCATGAACCCCGGACCTTTGGGGGCAACCATGATCACGTCCACAGTAGTGGGCGGAACAATTTGCCCGAAGTGGATGTTGAATCCATGGGAGAACATGAGGCACTTCTTGTCTGAGAGGTAGGGCATAATCTCGTTCTTGTACACTGCAGCCTGGTGTTCATCTGGTAAAAGGATCTGGACAATGTCTGCCTTTTTAACAGCCTCTGCAACCGGCATTACCTTCATGCCATCTTTTTTTGCTGCATCCCAACTCTTTCCATGGCGAAGCCCGATCACCACATCGCATCCGCTGTCCTTAAGATTGAGAGACTGCCCGCGCCCTTGTGAACCATATCCAATCACGGCAATGCGTTTTTCCTTCAACACAGAGAGATCCGCATCTGCTTCATAATATTTTTTTAACATAGTAGATCCCTTTGATATCTGCAACAAAGCACATAAATATTATATAAAAAAACAAAAGAAGCAAAACTGGAACAATTACCTGGATGCGATGACTTATTAACAAACTGTCCTCAAATGAGAAAACCGACCAGGCGTTTGCCCGCGATCTGCCTGACATCCAGGCAACAATTCCTGATGTCCGGATAAACCTCACTCGTGTCGGCGTGAAGAACGTAAAAAAACTGGTCGAAGTACACCGCTATGGAAAGCGCCCTGTCATATTTATCTCAAATTTTGATGTATTCGTAGACCTGCCCGGGAGCCTGAAAGGAGCCAATCTCTCGCGGAACTTCGAGGTAATTGATGAAGTTCTCCAGCAGGCGATTGACGGTGATGTAAACAAGATCGAGAAACTCTGCAGTGTGGTGGCACGAAAACTCCTTGACCATCATGAGTATGCCGACCGCACAGAAGTCTTCATGCGCAGCGAGTACATGATGAAACGCGAAACCCCGATCAGTCACA
>JBGOZZ010000117.1:0-4971 GCA_041480465.1 Methanoregula sp.
ACCTGATGCTTGACAACCTCTCAACTTCGCTGAAGGACGCATTGAAGAAACTTGCCGGAAAATCGGTGATTGATCGCCCGGCGGTCGACGAGCTGGTTAAAGATCTTCAGAGAGCGCTGATATCCTCGGATGTGAACGTAAAGCTCGTCATGGAGCTGAGCAAGGCAATCCGTACACGGTCGCTCGATGAACAACTGCCAAAGGGGACCAATGTCAGGGAGCACGTACTGCGGATTGTTTACCAGGAGCTTGTCCGGCTTGTCTGGACGTCAGCGGAAATAAAACTTGAGCCCCAGATAATCCTCATGGCGGGATTGCAGGGAAGCGGTAAGACCACCACAACGGCAAAGCTCGCCCGCTACTTCCAGAAAAAGGGGATGAAAGCAGGTGTAATCTGTGCAGATACCTTCCGCCCGGGCGCATACGAGCAGCTTGCTACTCTCTGTGCAAAGGTCAACATCCCCTGTTTTGGTAATCCGCATGAAAAAGATGCCATTAAGATTACCCGTGAAGGGCTCGAAAGCCTCAGGGATCTTGAACTGGTTATTGTTGATACTCAGGGGAGACATGCGCTTGAAGCTGATCTCATAAAGGAGATAATTGAGCTGAATATTCTTACAAAGGCCACACATCGCTGGCTTGTCATCGATGCCGCCTTAGGACAACAGGCAAGTGAACAGGCACGGAGATTCCATGAAGCAATCAGCATCGATGGGGTCATCATCACCAAGATGGACGGTACAGCAAAAGGTGGCGGGGCACTCTCTGCTGTGGCTGAGACAAAAAGCGGTATTGTTTTTATCGGAAGCGGCGAGACCATTGAGGATCTCGAGCGATTCGATCCCGACGGTTTCATCTCCCGCCTTCTTGGCATGGGGGACTTAAAAGCACTTCTTGAGAAAGCGGAAGAAGCGATCAAAAAAGATGATGTTGACGTTAATGCGATGATGAAAGGGAAGTTCACCCTCCGTGACATGTATAAACAGCTCGAGGCACTCAACAAGATGGGCCCCCTCAAGCAGATAATGGGGATGCTCCCCATGGGCAATATGGAACTTCCCGAAGGGGTTTACGATGTCACAAGCGCCAAGATGGTGCGGTACCGTATCATTATGGATTCGATGACTCCCTATGAGCTTGACGATCCTTCATTGATCAACAGTTCACGCATGCAGCGGATCGCCCGTGGAGCCGGAGCAACTCCGGATGAAGTACGGGAACTCCTTAAGTACTTCAAAATGATGCAGCGCACTCTGAAAGGTTTACGGAGTGGCGGGGGAAAATTCAACATGCAGCGCTTAATGAAGCGCTTCTCCGGAATGCAGTAAGATGACCTCATTTGCTGTCATTGGTCATCTTGCCCGTACAGACGGGGCTTTTACCCTCAATGACCTGCCGGGGAGCGGGGGGCGCATGGATATCTTCTGCCGGTGCGTAAACACCTCCCTTTTCCTTTCGCATGATCTGCGCCGGGATGTGGATTGTTATCTGGTCCTCTGCGGGGGACCGGTCCCACCTAAAACCATCAGGTTTTCCGGAAATGCGGTACGTTCACTCTCTCCGGATGAACGGAGTGCAGGTGCGCTGATCAAAAAAGCACTGAATATCCCCGCAGGGAGAGAGTTTCGTGATGCAGCACCGGGAGTATCTGTGCGGAAAGAGGGACTTGCACGGCTTATGACAGAGCATGCATTCTGTGTGCTCGATGAGAAGGGAACCGATATCAGGACTGCAGTGACAATCCCTGATGCATTCCTTCTCTCTGATCACCTGAATTTTACCGATGACGAGGAACTTCTGGTGAACCAGTGCCCGCGGTATTCGGTGGGGCCAACGTGCATCCATGCAGATCATACAATTACGATTGTACACAACGAACTGGACAGGAGAAGATGCGGATGGGAATAAACGAACAGGTAAAATCGATCCTTGCATATGGGGGATGCTGCGACCATTGCCTCGGCCGGTTCTTCGGTAAACGCTCACACGGACTTTCGGATGACGAACGCGGGCGCAGCCTCAGGATCGCAATCGCCCTTGAAGAGAACCTGCCATACACGAAATTCAGCAGCACATGCTGGATCTGCGATAATTTCTTTGATACAATCCCCGTCTGGGTAGATCGTGTTATCACAGCTGCAGCGGGCATTGAATATTCAACATTCCTGATCGGGTGCAGGGTACCCCCGCTCATTGCCGAGAACGAGGAAATGGTCTGGAGTGATCTGTCGCTTACTGAACCGGAACCGTTCAAGTCGGAAGTGAACCGTGAAGTCGGCAAAGCTGTATCTGCACGTACAGGGAAGACAGTGGACTTTAAGAAACCCGACATCGTTATCATTCTTGATCTTTCCTCAGGCCTGGCTGAAGTGCAGATTAATTCTGTCTTTTTTTATGGGAGATATATGAAGTTTGAGCGGGGTATCCCCCAGACCCACTGGGACTGCCGTGCATGCAAGGGTGCCGGCTGCGAGAAATGCAATTTTACCGGTGCGCAGTATAAAGATTCGGTGGAAGAGCTTATCGGGAGACCTGTCATCGTCGCGTTTGATGCGCAGAATGCAGTCCTTCATGGGGCGGGAAGGGAGGATATAGACGCACGGATGATCGGAACGGGAAGACCATTTATCCTCGAAGTAGTCGAACCCAATAAACGTTCCCTTGACCTTGCCGAACTTGAAAAGGAGATCAACCGAAGTGCAGAAGGTCGGGTTTCGGTTTCGATCAAGCGCTGGACCGACCGTACTGAGGTGGAAACCCTTAAATCAAACAAAGCGCATAAAAAATACAGGATCCTGGTCGAGGTTGACGGTGCATTATCAGCGGATACGTTCGCAAATGCCCTTAAAACCTTACAGGGCGCCACAATACACCAGCGCACACCCGAAAGGGTCGCTCACCGGAGAGCAGACAAAATCCGTGAGCGAATCGTCCTCGATATCGAGTATGAAGGGGAACAAGACGGCAAATTTGTTGTCGAAGTTCTTGGAGAAGCCGGTCTCTACATCAAAGAACTCATATCGGGTGACGGAGGAAGAACCCGTCCGAGTCTAGCCGAGATCCTGAACAGATCGGCGCACGTATTCAGCCTCGATGTCGTGCAGGTAGAAGGAGCAAAGGAGGGAGATTAGATAATGGCACATCACAACGGACCAAGAAAGAAAACGCGATATAAATTCAAGAAGGATTTAAGAGAGCGCGGGCTTCCACCCGTAACTTCCGTCATCCAGAAATTTGAGATCGGCGACAGGGTGCACATTGTCTGTAATCCTTCCATCCAGAAGGGGATGCCACACCGCCGCTTCCATGGGCTGACAGGGACTGTTCTCGGCCGGCGGGGGCGGGCCTGGATGCTTACCATCCGTGATGGCAATGCAGATAAAATCGTCATTGCCCGACCACAACATCTAAAAGCGCAAAAGTAAATTCTCTGTGAGGTGACTGGCATGAAAGTGAAGGGTATCATTAGCGAAGAGAGGGTTACACTTCCTGAGATGCGTGGAGTCCTGTTAAGAGTAGAATCTGAACGGATTGCAGCAGAAAAAGAGATGTCCTATGAGTTCCGGCGCAGCATCGAACATGCCAATCAACTAGCCAAGACCACTCCTGAAAAAGCAAACGCACTGGTCGCTGAACTCTTAAAAATGGAAAAAATGAAGCCCGAGATCGCCTTCAGGATTGCAAATATAATGCCAAAGACCCGTGACGAAGTGCGGGCGATCTATGCAAAAGAACGGTACACTCTGTCTCCGGAAGAAATCGATAAAATTATCGAACAGGTAATGGCACACTTCTGAGGTGTGACGTATGAAGGCGGAAAAAAAAGAGGTTAATGCGATCGTACTGGATGTTTTAATAAAAGGCCACCCTGATGATCCACGCCCCTCTTTTAAGAGAGAACCGATTGTCCAGGCGATGGGACTTGAACAGTTCAAACTCCTTGAGCTTGTGCCCAAGAACAACGTAACAATCGAGCTCCAGGATAAAGTCTATATCGGTGACGCTGAACGGGATAAGATTGAGCGCGTAAAGCGTCGAATCGGATTTAGTGATCTAACCCAGACTGCACGGGGCGAGCTTCCTTTCGTCATAGAGAAAACGGTCAGGGATCGCGAACCCGATTTCGTAGCTTTCTTCAATAAGGCAATATCGATCACCCCAAAACTTCACATGTTGCACCTGCTCCCCGGGATCGGAAAGAAGCTGATGTGGGAGATATTAGAGGAGCGCAACAAAAAACCATTCGTGAGCTTTGCTGATATTTCCAGCAGGATTAAATCTATCCCGCACCCGGAGAAGATGATTCAGCTAAGGATCCTCGAAGAACTCCAGGATCCCGATGTCAAGTATCACGTATTTACCTCAAGATGAAAGCGTACCGCGATCAGCATTTCCTTATCGATCCGAATGCGGTGGAACGCATCGCGAACCTTGCCGAAGTAAAGGGTCATCGTGTCCTCGAGATCGGCCCGGGGAACGGGGCTCTTACCCGTGCTTTGCTTGACCGGGGTGCGATAGTGAGTGCTGTGGAGCTTGATGGCTCGCTCTGTGACGAACTTAATAATCTGTTTTCTGAAGATATCGTGCAGGGACGGCTTACTGTGATGCAGGGTGATGCCACACGATGTGAACTTCCCCCGTTTGATATGGTTGTATCAAACCTCCCGTATTCTGTTTCGTCAAAGATCACCTTCCGTCTTCTTGATATCGGTTTTAAAGAAGCTGTGCTGATGTACCAGAGCGAGTTTGCAGACCGGATGGTTGCACCTCCCGGTACTAAAGATTGTGGCCGACTGTCGATCATGGTGCAGACATACGCAGCTGTACGGCCATGTTTCCGCCTTCCGCCTTCCTGCTTCTCACCTAAGCCCCAGGTGTACTCGACAGTGGTGAAGATGATACCCCGAGAGCCGATATTTCCCATTAATAACCGGGGGCTGTATGCAGATGTGGTCCGGGCACTCTTCTCCC
>JBGOZZ010000118.1:0-4955 GCA_041480465.1 Methanoregula sp.
ATCCTTGGGAGCATCAGAGGGCACCCAGTCTGTTTTCACCGACGTTGCCGGGATTTCTGCTGGCGGTGAAAGACTATCAGTAACTATGGGCGTCTCGTCTTCCAATTCGATATCAAGATCAACGTCGTCAAGATCCAGTTTGTCCAGATCCTTGAAGTCCTGATCGATGGATTCCCCTCCCTCGAGACCGCTGAATTCTTCAAGAACCCCCGCACTATCCTTAAGAATATCATCCGCTTCTGAGCTGGTATCCAGCGAGGGCAGGGGGATATCAGGCTCAGGGGTTGTCAGGTCAGGCCTACCCGTCCCTCCGCGAGACGGGCCGTGGCCCGGAGACGATGGCGGTGGCAGGGGTTCTGCATCGTCTAACCCGTCGAGGAGGCTTACATCAAATTCATCCCCGGAAAGGGACATGAAAGGATCCTGGTCTTTTGCCTGTTCCTGCAGCCCGCGTCCCCCGCTGCTGCCTGGTGACCTGGTACTTGCACCGGTATCTTTGCCGGCGCCGGCGAGTGCAGAACTTTTGATTTTCTCGCTCACCGCTTTATCGAGCAGCTCGTTAATGTGCTCGACTTTTCTCTTCTGTCTGCTGCGCTCTTTAAGGACTGACCCCAGCGAACTGAGTGATGAGAAGAATGAGCGCACTTGGGAAACAGGGCCGGTTTTTTTCGCATCTTTGAAGTGGAATCCTTCTTTATTCTTTGGAGGTACTGGTTTTTTATCTGCGTGCGCCGGTTTTTTTTCAAAAAATTTCATCTCATCCAGCCGCTTCAGGAATGCAATTTTTTTGAGGTTTTCAAATTGGGGCCTCCTGAACACCGATTTGATATCAGCGAGAGTGATCGCACCCAGCAGCACGAGTACGACAAACCCTGTTGCGAGGATGAGGGGGATCAAAATGATCAGGGGCACGTCAAAAAGAATCATGACCGAGCCGGTGATCACAATCACGGTAAAGAGGATAACCCTGCGCAGACGTTCTTTCATATAAGATACATCCCTAATGCCCCGGCACCGGTTTTTCCCATATTCGAGAGCCCTTCCGGGCTGAAGAACAGGTTTACTCCAACAGGCGCTATGAGGAGGATAAGTCCTGTCAGTGTACAGAACAGGGCTGTATAAAAATAAAACATGTACCGATCCCCTCCCCCCACGATCCGTGCAGCGATAATATTGGATGCGGTGATGATGGCAAGAGTGATAACCACAAAGGTGCCCATCTCCTTTTCAGGGAAGTTGGTGAACATCGACATCCCCCCAAGAGCACTTCCCGCGGAGACCCCTCCGCTTGACGCTGCACCTGATGCAGCCGCCGTAGCCTCGAATTTTGTCATCATTGCCGAGACAGAACCGGTCAGTGTCAGCATGATGCGGAAAAGAACGACGAAGATGCCCACCATCGCCATGTGCATGGGCGCAAGGAGTACGATAAAACTGCGTGCATGCATATCCTTTTTTTCCCGCAGCAGGGTCTGTTCGAGCACCGAAGATCCCACGACCGTACCGATCGGTTCAGGCGGCCCCCCCATGATTACCGTGTCAAGATAGATATTGAGGTACTTGTAAATGAGATTGCTTCCCGAATCCCCGATGAACTTATCCCAGATCTGTTTGTTGTCAAGACCGAGGTTCATCTGGGAATAGACCGAGTTCACGAGAGGCTCAAGGGCGGTGAGTGACTTTTTATCGATTGTACCCAGAGCATGTACCGCCGTGGTGTCCTGGCCTCCCATGATCGATCCCAGGCTTCGTATGAAGGTTGAAAAATCGTTGTCGCGAAGGGTGATGTTGCTGTCATCAATAAACCCGATGATGCCGAGGGGTGCCATGAGGATCCCGACGAGCAGGAAGATAAATCCGGCATTGACCCCGAGCAGCGCCAGCACGACGATTGCCGCCAGGGTGAGAGGAACGATGATTCGTTCCATGGCATGAATGGTCTGCTGCTCTTTTGAGGATCTCGCCGTGAGCCCGTGGGATTTCGGGTCATCCGGGACGGACGTGTACATAAGCAGGTTGCCAAAGACACAGATGGCCAGGATAATTGCATAGGCCATGTTCAGGGTTGACTCGAGCCCCTGCGGGGAGTAGATGGCAATGGAGATCATGATGGTAACCGCGATCACCGTCCCTGACAGGAGCATGGCGATATACGCGTCACCCCATTTTTTGAGCATCTCGAGCCCCTGCTCGATCTGGCTGCGGTATACGCTCCTGACCGTCGAGAGTTCATTTTTTAGAAAATCATCATCGGGAACACCGGAGTCTATGGCATTTGCATACCGGTTCAGCATGCTTTTGAGGATGATGTTCTTTGTCCTTTCGGCCACTATTCCCAAAGCCTCGGAATAACTGTAATTCCATTTTTTTACAAACATGTCCACCTTGGTAATGTACCTGGCGGAAATGTACTCTTTCCGGTTCGCTGCATAGGCAAAGATCTCCGGGCGGGAAGCGTTGGCAATGGCGAGCGATGCCATATAGGTATTTAAGAAGAGCAGATCGGCACCCATTTTCCGGTCTTCGGTGAGCTGGAGGATCTTCTCTTTTAATCCCTTTATATGGGAGGCAAACGGAATTGTACTGCCTTGTGGTTTCTTCTCCAGGTCCGGCGCAGTTTCAGCCATGTCAGGAACCAATCTTTAAGAGCCCCTGCTTCTTGATCTTCGTCATCATGGTGAATAAATCCCAGAACTTGGTGTACCCTGCTTTGTGGAGCCGCTCGAGAATTTTTGCACGCTTCTCCACTTCAAGATAGATCTCTGACTTTTTGCTGTCCGGCATGCCGAGCATGGTGGCGATCTTATTCTCAAGCAGATAGGAGCTGCCCTTACCCGACCATATAAACGTATCCGTGATCGGCTCCCAGCTGAACATTTCGACAAAGGTGAACCCCTGGGTTTCCGGGTTGAAACCTACCAGTTCGTTGCAGCTGATCATCCGGCGGACGAGCTGGCCATCAGGTCGTTTGACAGCGCTCTGGATGATCACCAGGTTGAGGTTGTCCACGTATGTCTTGGGAATATTGATAGGGTCCCCGCAGAGGCGCTGGATGAGTTTTTCCACCGACGCTGCATGGAATGTGCTCATCACCGGGTGACCGGTCTGCATCGCACCGAACGCCACGCTTCCCTCAACCCCCCGGATCTCTCCGACAAGAATCTGGTTGGGGCGCTGGCGCAGGGCAGCCTTGAGCAGGTCGAACATGGTTACTTCCCCTCCTGCAGCAGAACCTCCCGTCCCCTCCCCTTTGCCCTTTGCGAGTGCTACTTCCCGTATCCAGTTCCGGTGCGGGACATTCAGTTCCGGTGTATCTTCGATGGTGACAATCTTATTTTCAGGAGGGATAAACCCGGTAATCGCATTCAGGAGCGTGGTCTTTCCGCTTGCGGTTTCTCCAGAAACAAAGAGTGACATGCCGTACTCCACGCATATCCAGATATAGGCGGCAGCCAGGTAGTCGAGACCGTTGCTCTCAATGATATTGAGGATGCTCAACGGCACTTCGTTCACTTTACGGATGCTGAAGTTACTCCCGTGCCGGCTGATGGCGGTCCCGTAGACGATGTTGATACGGGAACCGTCGGGCAGGGTGGCATCAACGATGGGGCTCCTGTACGTGATAGGACGCTTGATCCGTTCTGCCACTTTGACGACGAACTCATCCAGCTCGCTGGAGACTTTGAACTCTATGACCGATTTGAGACCTTTAAAAATCTTATGTTCGATAAAGATAGGCCCGACACCATCACAGGAAATATCTTCGATGTAGGGATCGGAAAGGAAGGGTTTGAGTACGCCCATATCGATCTTGTCCCGTATCAGGAGATATTCGATCGCCCGGTATTCTTCATCGGTGAGGATTACCTTGCCTTCGGGAGTGAGAGGGACCTGGTACTTCTTTTTGGTGTCCTTCATTTTCTTCTGGGCCGTGAAGTCGGTGTTGAGGAATGTCGTGATCTTTGATTTGAGATCCTGCTGGCTGGCGGCATTGCCGGTAAGCCGGGCGATATCCGTCCCTTTTGGCAGAATGATGGCGACAGAAGCCAGCATCTTTTTTATCACTTCAGCCCGCTCCTTGTCGGTAACCGGATCATCTTCGAGTCCGTCGATCAGGTTGATAAGTCTTGTCTCAATTTCCGGGAGAATCTGGTTTACGCTATGGAGGAACGAGGGTTCGATGGGGATGTAATAATTCCTCACATCGTCCGGGTCCGGGAGGATATGGACAAAGGTGGTGTCGTTGACCGGATAAATGATATTGGGGCTCTCCATGGTGCGAAGATCTTTTTTTAACTCTGAGAGGAAGAGGGGAATCCCGTAGGTATTGACCGGGAACGTGTGGAGGTATTCAAGGAGGTGGGGGCTGGATTTCACGTACTCCTTGGCGTTCGCCGGCAGCATCTTATAGAGCGGGCTTGATTCGATGTCATTATAAAAATCAACAGTCGAATCGATGATTTCCTGCTTGAACGGAAGATTGACGGCAACGGACAGGGTACTCATATCAGACCTTCGCAAAACTCATCGGGATGACTTTCATGCCATACCCGGGATGGACTTCGAAACTGACAACGTTTCCTGTTGTCTTGTGTGCACCGCGGACCTTGATGACTTCCATCACCATGACATACTTGCTCCCTACGAGGGCTTTTTTCATGTTCAGGTGGGCATCGCAGATTGAGCGTATCCGGACAAGGGTGTCTTCTTCAAATGCATACGTATGCAGGGTGACCAGGATTGTCTTGCCGCTGTCAACAAGGGATTTGCAGTTCGTGAAGAAGGTGAGGATGTGGTCCGTCTCCGCGTACTCCGTAAAGAGCGTGAGAGAATCGACAATTATTACCTGGGACTTGCTTTTCTGGATATGTTTGATAAGACGTGCGAGGATAGCTGCCATATCGTCCTTCTTCCACTCAAAGCCCACGACGTGGAGCGGGAAGATTTTGAGGTAG
>JBGOZZ010000119.1:0-4937 GCA_041480465.1 Methanoregula sp.
CCGGAATGAATGGTTTTTGGCATATCCTCCAGCTCCGGAATATCCCAAAAAGAGGTTTTTTTTGTGGTCTGGTATGGTGAGTTGAATAAGGTGTATACCTATGCCTTTCCAAAGCTCCGGGCGATGAACCAGATCCCGACAAGGATCAGGAACCCGGCACCGATATAGGGCCAGAAATTCTGAGGTGCCCAGACCATACTGATACCAAGGACAATGAAAAAGATCCCGAGGAGCGCCGGCATCCAGCGGGACCCATGGCGCATTCCAGGAGCGGCAGCATCACCGGCTGGATATTCTCTAGGTTTCAGGAGTGTTGACCCGGTGAACCCGAACCCGAGGCCAATCATCAGGCCCGGCGCGGGAAAACCGGCGAGCAGGCCGACACCCAGGCCAATGAATAACCCGGCAGGGATCAGGAGGCCTCTCTGGTGACGCGGGTGGTACTCTTTTCCTTCTTCTGTTGTCATAGGGTCGCCGTTTGTTCTGCGGGGGCAATAAAGGTATGGGATTTTTTCCGTAAGACGGGCGTGTACCTGGTCTGGATGTGAGAGAGGTGGATGATCTCAGGGTTTTTTTATTTTGTCAATCTCTTCAAAAAAATGATGTTTTTTCAGGAATTCTTTCACCGCCTCAATGCCCTTTTCAAGATAAAGTATGGCAATCAGCATCTCGAACCGGTCTGCCAGGATTACCGTTGTCGGTTGATCCCATTTTTGTTGTTTTCTTTCATCCGGACCCCAGAGGATATAATTGTGTAAATGGATACAATTTTTCGCAAAATACTGGAGGTTTTCATTATTTCCGTACCACTGGCGGAAGTCGTCAATCTGCTGTGCAGTGTACCGATCTTTCGTTGCAAAATTATCGATTATCACAAAGTCCAGGATAAAATCCCCGATCGTTTCCAGGCTCTTATCAACATGAATTTTTCTGAGTTGTTCAAATCCAACCGGTTCGTTAAGGAGAGCGTTACTAATTATCGCACTGATAAGACGTTCCTTATTCCGGACGGCATACCCGATGAGATACCGTTCCACAGGATAACATATTTTTGCCAGATATGTATCCGAATCCGCTGGATCCTCCACGAATGATCCGGTTTTGACAGTCATACAAACATCAAAGGCATCGTTCAGGACATAATATTTATCGATCAATCCGCCCTCCATCAGCTGCCGGAAGAGGAACATGAAGTAATGCGATCGGTGGGGATTTGGGAATTATATCAAATGTTTTATACTTTTGACAGACTTAATACACGTATGGCGCCGGAGGATTCAGACCCCAAAGATCATCCAGCAGTAAATCACCGGCGTAAAGGGGAACAAGGAGATTATAAACCAATAAAAAAGCAACCCCCCCGTAAAAAAAAGGTATCCGGACCATGTATTCCACGACCTGAAGACCTTCCCGAAGAAATAAAATGTACGTATCCTGAGTGGCAGAAATTTCTTGAGCGGTATCCCATGATAAATTCCATACAACGGGAAGATTTCCCGGCTCACGGGGTAAGTTTTGTATATGTGGCACATTTTTATCGCACTAAAGATAACGCGGAAGAAAGTTCCCACTCCCAGGAAGAGTTTGAACATTTTTTTAAGGATATCGGGTATGAATATGATTATTCAGGGAATTTCGAATCCCGGTGGTTTGAAGGCATAGGTGTAAAATCAATTGACTGAATAGTTCCGGCATGTCATTTTAAGGCACGGACTGCCTCTCTGAAGGCATGGCCAGTGCCGGATTTCTTTTCAGGATTGCTTACGAGCTGCCCTTTGCTCATCACTCCCCCGCTGGCATTCCCGGTATATAAACCCCGGTCGCGGTTAAACCCGAGGATTGCCGTGATCATGCTCCCTCTTCGGTGCTCTGCCGGTTGGTTCGTCAGCCGCAGTGATTGATATTTTCTGCGGGTTTTAATAGAGTATATACCCTTAAGGCAGGGTTGATGGACTGGCACTGCCAAACACTTTTTTATATTTTTTCCAAAGAACGAATACTCCTTAATACGCCGTCAAATGATTTCACTTCAATAACCGAACTTGCATGGTTACGCTTCAGTGCTGCCATCACCGGAGCAAAATCTATGTTACCCTCCCCAACGGGGCTGTGGGAATCTCTTCTCCCGTTATTATCGTGGATATGCATATGAGAAAACCCGGTCTGTAAGAACCCGGGCAGGCAGTGATTGATGTTCGCATGGCCGGTATCGAGGGCAAACCCACATCCTTCAATAAGATCGAGATCCACGGGAGTCCGCAGGTTGAAAAAATTCATGTCCCCCATATTCTCAAACCAGAAGGTGAGCGAGAGTTCACGTGCGGCGTTGCAGAGCTCATGCAGGGACTTTTTGAACTGCCGGTCTGCCTGCCCACGTTCCTGTTCCCATGCATGATATCCCGGGTGCATGACAACACCTGCACTAATCTCCGCTGCAACCGAGAAGCAGTCTGTCATGACTGTTACGCTTGCCTTGCGGATGGATTCAAAGAGGGAGGCAATATTCATCCCATGGTAGGGTGCATGGAGAACAAAGTCTGCTGAATAACTCCCGAACAGCGAGGCATCATGCACAAAATGAGGGCCTTCGTCTATCACCTCAATCAGGCTGGTGAAGGCAGAGAGCTGGTCCAGTGCTTCAGGAAGCGGGCGATCCAAAAGACAGTATGTTGAGATGCCAACCATCACCAGCGATTGAATAAAGAGGTATATAATAATGCCGGAAACGGCAGCTGGTGAGGGATTTTTTAGATCGGACCGTCAGGGTTGCGCGATGATCGGGGAATTTCTGTTTCTGCCCGGTTACACGGTCTTCAGAATTAATGGCGATTCTGTGACCCATTCCCTTCTCATCCCCTCTCCATCACCGTTCATCGCATCACAATCATCTGATCGCTGCCAACCTTCCCGGTCTGCGCTCATCCGGATAATAACTCCAGACATACAGCCAGGGACCAATACACCGGGCATATCACGCTCAAGGAATAGTTGTGCCCCCGCTTTTGTCTCACATCTTCGACTGGTCTTTGGGCTTTGCCGTGCCGTGGACACCCCGCCATTTCGCACCAAGGCCGAGCATCGGGTCCCGCTTCTTCTTCTTGTGCTCCCCGGCCGGCTCTGCTGCAAGCGCTTTACCCAGGAAACACTCGACCGGGTCCTGGCCGCCGGCACAGGTCCGGTCTTTCAATGCCTCGCACTCCTCGCAGGTCGGCACCTGGCTCGGCAGCAGCGAGGGAAAGTGGTTCTTCCAGAGCGTAGCGTCGATCTTTCCCGTTCCGAGGAAACGCTGGATATGCCGTGCCGTGTACTTCATGCCGGGAGTATGGGCGGTACAGGGATTTATAGGATGAGGAGAAGGAAGGGGGTCGGCAGGACTGACATAATCCCTGGTATATCGATTATCCGCCGGCTCCGGGTGGCAGATTTTTTTCCTGCCACCTGTAACCGGTATGACCCGGAAGGCACCAGTATCTCAAACCGTGCTCGGAATGGGTCGTATATTCCCAGTATCTTTGTATGAATATTCAGCAGGGGAGATCATGGCGAAAAGCACGGAGAGAAGGGCGAGCAGAGGCACTCGTCCTCGTGTTTCACCATTATCCGGACACGCAGGAAAAGAATGGGGGGAAGAACAATTCCAAAGGAAAAATTATTAAAAATGGATTTTGATTCCTGTGCGGGGATCTAAGGACCTTATTCAGAAACCTGCTGCCGCTTTCCCCGATTAAGAGACGCTGCAATCCCGAAAATACAGAGTACCGTAAAGAGAACGAACGCATAATGCAGGCTGGTAACAAACTGAGGATAGTACTCCGGTGTGATCTCAACCCGACCGATCAGGAGGGCAAAGAGCATCATCGCAACACCCATCGAAAACATCTGGCCCAGGAGCCGCATTGTCCCGTTCATGCCGGATGCAACGCCGTAATACCTTTTTTCTACCGCGCTCATGATCGCGTTTGTATTCGGTGAGGAAAACAGCCCGAGGCCTGCACCGAGCACTGCCAGGCAGACAAGCAGGTACCACAGCGGTGTCGATTCGACTAAAAAGGCAAGCAGGAAAAGGCCGAAGGCGCTAAACGCCATTCCTGTCGATGCGACAATCTGTGGATCAATCCTGTCAGAAAGCCGTCCGGCTAAGGGTGAGACGAGCGCCATTACCGCTGGCTGGACGATGAGAATCAGCCCGGCCTGTTCCGGCGAGAAATCTTTGGTATACTGGAGGTCAAGGCTTAAGAGAAAAGTCACTGCAAACGTCGCGCTGTAGCTGATAAGGGCGGCAAGATTTGAGAAGGCGAAGACCCGGTTTTTCGTTAAGAGGCGCATGTCAAGTACCGGCATGGGAATTCTCATCTCGTAAAGGGCAAAGAGGATGCCAATGGCACATCCTGCAGCGATGAGGACCATGCCCGTGATGGCCGGGACAAGGGAAAATCCGTACATCACACAAACAAGAGCACTCGCATAGATGACAGAGCCGATGAGATCGAAACGCTCACCATCGCACTCCGCCCATTCACCCTCCAGTTTCCACATGATAAGCAGACAGGCGATAATCCCGATTGGCACATTGACAAAGAAGATACTTCGCCAGCCAAGATTCTCGGTCAATACGCCCCCTAAAAACGGCCCGACCGTGAGCCCGAAATATACTGCGGTTATGTAGATCCCAAGAGCTTTCCCCCGCTCTCCCGGGGGAATACGGATGTCAGAATGGCAACGCTCGTCCCGAAGATCATGGCTCCGCCGAATCCCTGGATGATCCGGACTGCAATGAGCATGTTGGTGGAAGGAACCATCGTCATGATAAGGGATGCAAGGGAGAAGATCGCTATACCGTATAAAAAGATTCGTTTTCTCCCGTAGATGTCTGCAATCTTTCCGATAGGTACTAAAAAGAGGGCGGCGGCAAGAAGGTACGCGGTCGCAATCCAGGA
>JBGOZZ010000120.1:0-4880 GCA_041480465.1 Methanoregula sp.
ACATCTTCGGGCAGGGAAAGAGTCATGTTCGGCATTGGCACCACTACACATACTTATGTGTATTCACGTATTTAATGTGAATTGTTGGTGTATATAGGTGACAAAAAACATCCCCGGGACGGGTAAACGAAGCCCGCAAAGGGCCCGGATTGCCCCTGCAGGAATACTCTCCCGGGGGGATGCCTATAACCTCATAAGGGGGACCAGCGCATCATAGACCCGGTATGTCTCGCCAGAGGACATCTTTGCAATGATCTCCACACGGTCGGTCTCTTTCGATCCCTCGAGGGTGATCTCGGATACGCCCTTCAGGGGCTGGATGATGCCTGTTGCCACCGATCCGTCCGGATGGGAGACCTTGATATCCGCACTGCTGAGGCTGCCCTCCCCCGCACTTCCGGCAAAAGTGACCGAGATCCTTGATGTAACCGGGTTCTTCTGGACCTGGAAGTAGAGATTCTTGCCTGCCGGTATCAGCTGCGTTGGCAGGGGGACGAGAGCACGGGAGGCCGGAAGGGGTGTCGTTGTCAGAACTGGCGGGATTGTCCCGACAGGAGTTGGTAAGGGGGTGATCTCCGCCGCTGGCGGATTGATGAGAGCGCTAAAAAATCCGCTCTCCGTGAGCATCGGCAGTCCGATGAAATAAACGGCCGCAATAATGGCTGTCAGCACAATGCATCCTCCGATAATCCTTGTCTTGTTTACCCGTGGTTTTGCCGCTGCCTCCGGCTTCCCCGGAGACAAAAACAGGGAGTCATCGACGGTCTCTGATGATCCCCGCTCCGGTGGTGCAGGAACCGTGACCGGTTTTTTTGTCTCATGTTTTATTGGAGACGGGGGTTTTGGCGTATGGGAGGACTCCAGAGTCTCATCCTCCCCATATTCCTTCCCGTATTGTTCCAGTAATTCATCCGTATCCGGTTCCTGAATCTCCTTTTTATACTGGCGCGGAGTCTCATCCTCGGCAGGTACGATGTTTTCTTCATCATTGTCTTCCTGTAATTCATCCGTGTCTGGTTCCGGAATTTCCTGCTCATCCCGGTCCGATGTCTGATCTTCAACCGGCCCGGTCTTATCTTCCTCAGAGTGTTCCGCTGAATCATCTGGTTCCGGTACTTCCTCCAGGATAACCGGTGCTCCACACAGATCGCAATACGTTACCGGAGCTATGAACTGAGTACCGCATTTGCTGCAGGTTGACAGTTCCGGTATCCGCGTCCCGCAGGTTTCACAGAATTTATCGCCGGGTTCGACTGGCCTCTTGCAGGTGGGGCAGGTACGACTGAACTTTGGTGGTGAGGCCGGATTCTGCATTGAACGCAGTTTAGCTTTCACGTATTAAAAAGGTGGGTCATCCAGCCGGCTTTTCCGTGGGCTTATGATCCGGATCCCTCCAGAGAACACCGGAATTTAGGAAAGTCATCGTTCAATCCAGCAGTTCTATCCTGCGATCACCGCAGACACCGAGGCCGGCCAAGCGATGCTGGGCGAGTTTGGGTGGTTTCGCAGTGCTCGCGTACATCGTGCTCGCCATACTCTTCTGGCACTTTCGTGACCGCCTGCCAAAACTCCCGAAGCCTGAAAGTGAGCGAGATCAAGGTCAGCGGCAGGATCGTCGCAGCCCCCAAGCTTGTCGGAGAGAGAGTCGTTGAAGCCCCGACGGTCGAGGAGGTCGCAGCAGAACCCGCCAAGGCAGCCGAGGCACCGGCAAAGGGTGGCAAGGGAGCTGGCAAGGGTCCGGCCGTTGCACCGGCGAAGGGACCGGCAACCGCACCGGCAAAGGGTGCAGAACCTGCCAAGGCCGAAGAGAAGAAGGGCCCGGCACACGGCCCGTCCCATGGCAAGGGCGGCAAGGACAAGAAGTAATTTTTTCCGGTTCTCTTTTTTCTTTTTTTAAAATAACATCTGTTTCACGGTAAAAATTGTAAAAAGTTAACCGGTTAAACGGTTAGTTGATAATTTCAGTTACGATGTGCGGAGACGGGAAAGTGCCTGTTGTTATCCTGCACATCAGGAAATCAAGGTTAAACAAAAGATTTTGAACAACCGTAGAAAATTCTTTATCATTCTATATCAAGGTTAAAACGTTCCTTGTACAGCAGGGATGTGGAGAATTCAGTCATGGAGAGAAAACGTATTTTCCTTATTTTAGCAGTCCTGATCATGGCGGGTGTCGTGTTTGCGGGTTGTGCTACCCGGAGCCCCGCCACCGTAACGCCAACCCCGGTTCCAACGGTGACAACTGAAAAAACAGCTGCCCCTACGACTACCGCAACAACAGTTGCACCTACTACAACCGTAATAACAATTGCGCCAACTACACAGGCCGGCATGAAGAACATCGTTGAAACTGCCGCAGCTGATGGGCGGTTCACCACCCTGGTGGCTGCATTGAAAGCGGCGCAGCTGGATGGCAACCTGAGTGGTCCCGGTCCCTTCACGGTCTTTGCCCCTACGGATAATGCTTTCAAAAAGCTCCCGGATGGAACGATCGATAACCTCATTAAAGACCCCAATAAGTTTTACCTGAAAAAGATGCTGCTCTACCATGTAGTGAACAGGAAATTGATGGCCGCGGACGTCATGAGACTCGGATCCATCGATACAGTCGAGGGACGATCCCTCCTGATCGACATCTCCAACGGTGTGATTTTTGTGAATGGGAATGCAAAAGTCATTACCGCCGATATCTCGTGCAGCAATGGGGTGATTCACGTCATAGATACCGTCCTGACCCCACCATAAGCAACAACAACCAGGATCCCCAAAGACATTTCATATCATCAGGATCCAAAATTGAAT
Organism: Methanoregula sp.; assembly: GCA_041480465.1. Lineage (GTDB taxonomy): Archaea > Halobacteriota > Methanomicrobia > Methanomicrobiales > Methanospirillaceae > Methanoregula. Next base: position 2,803 of record JBGOZZ010000120.1, read on the forward strand.
CCTCCCCTTTTTTCACGATGTCTATTCCGCGGTAGAGAACCAATTTCGGTTATGGATAAAGAGATAAATCCAGTTTGTAATTTTTTTCATTTCTTCAATTCTTAAAATGTTATCAGATTTTCCAGGAATACTTCAGCGAGAATTTGCGCAGACTGGAACACGATCTATTCTCGGAACTATCTGACGGATTTTCACCCATGGTAGTTCCCTTGCTTCTAATTATCCCCTATTTCCCCACCAACATCTGCCATTACCGGTATTTTTACGGTGATACTGTAACACGGATACAAGAAACCTTATTGTGAGCCTGCGGCCAACAGACAAACCATGCTGATGTATATCCAGATTATCGCCGGTATATGGATTATCTTCATGGCATTTCTCTACATCCCTGCACTCCTTTTTAGTGCCCCGGTTGAGCGTAGATCGTTCCGGTTTGTCCAAAGATCGATCATCATCGCCATTATTGTCATAATCCTCATCATCATCCTTACCAGGTACGAATCCAGTAGCCTTATTCTCCGTATAATTCCCGATTCCCCGCTCGCCGGGATAACCGGGATCGTTCTTACCATCGCCGGACTCGGGTTTTCCGCCTGGGCGCGGCTTCACCTCGGCAAGTACTGGAGTGGCATGGTAATGGTCAAGGTCGGTCACCGGATCATCAAGTCGGGGCCATACCGGATCGTACGGAACCCGATGTACACCGGACTCTTGATCGCGTATGTGGGAGCAGCTATCGCTATCGGTGAGCTATTAGCTTTCGTCGCCCTTATTATCGGTATCGCTGCCGTCTGGATCAAGATAAAGGCTGAAGAAGAAATCCTGCTTGAAAAATTCGGAGAGGAATATCTGCAGTACAAACGGGATGTCAGGGCGGCGATTATCCCATGGATCGTTTGACCAATCCCTCCCGGTTTTGGGGGGGGCATAAACATTCAAACAATTTTCTCCATGAAGTGCACTTTCTGAAACTTTATTTAAAAAATTGTAAATGATTGCCTGAAGAGAGCACCAGTGTTGTCCTGCCTGCTACCTGCAGATATGCTGTACCGGGTATGTATCTGGCCGTCAGAACACTTCAACAAGCCCTTTGCTCTTCCCTGTGATCGATCGTCCGCCCTGCAGGGTCACAATAAATGTGTTTTCAATACCAACAAGGCCGACGTCCGGGATCCCTTTCTTTGGCTCAAGAGCAAAGACCATTCCCTCTTCAAGCGGCTCGTCAAATCCCTCAGCAATGAGCGGGGTTTCATCGATCCAGAGGCCGATTCCGTGACCGAGAAACTTTACCCTGTAGTCGCCGAATCCCATGAAGTTGGTCAGGAACTCCGGTTCAAGGTCCGCCATGATATTCCTGTAAAGCTGCGAAGGGATCGCGCCGGGTTTCAGTTGCGATGCCATGGTATCCTGGATCTCCACGCACCGCAAGTGCGCGTCGATCGCATGGTCCGGTATGGGCTTTCTGAACATGTACGATAATGTCTTGTCGGTCTGGTATCCCTTGTACCCGCACCCGATATCGACAACGACAAGGTCCCCTCTCCGGAGTTTCCGTTCCGGGTTTCCCATCTGCGGGACAGAGGGGTGCATGCCGGCAACGCCACCGGGGGTGTCCACGCAGACCGGGCAGATGGTACTGGTACCAAACCCGATCTCCCCAAGCACCATCTCGTTGAACCCGCCGAATCGGATGATCCCCTGGTGCCCTTCCCTCATCATCAGCGAGTACAGGTCGCAGTAAAAGGTGATCTCGTCTATCCCTTCTGCAAGCATGCCGGGCACGCAGTCCTCGAGCACGTGGCGGTGGATCTTCCCGGCGTGCTCCATCAGCGAGAGCTCGTATCGGCTCTTCACCGCCCGGACTGCGGAGACCTCTTCGTCCACTGGTCTCACATCGGTGAACGGGAGGTACTTCTGCATCCGCCGGAGCTGGGAGAGGGGGACAAGGTCGGTCTCGAGGTATACAGTTGACGGGAGAGGGCCCATGCCCGTCGCGATGTCCCGGTAACTCCGCATTTTCCGGATATCCGGAAAGAGCGACTCACCGGCTGCCCGCTCGTAACTCTTCCGCACCC
>JBGOZZ010000121.1:0-4838 GCA_041480465.1 Methanoregula sp.
AGACAGCATATCCGCATGGCAGTCATCTGTGGCAAAACAACAACGGGAGACGGTATCCGGTGTCACCAGATCTATAAGATCGGCAATATTTCGTTCGGTTGATCCTTCACGGATGTATATATACATCCCGCGCCGGAGTTTCTCTCTTGCCTCATCCAGTCCGGTACATTCATGGTCACTCTGCAGGCCCGCAAAAATATACGCGTTGAGATCATTTCCTGTGAGATGTGGTGCGTGACCGTCACGGACAGAACAGAGCTGGAGTTTTTCCAGGATAGAGGGATCTGCGGCAAGGACACCGGGAACGTCCATCATCTCACCAAGCCCGCAGACACCATCACGACCGGCAAACTGCCTGAGATCCCGGGCTTTGAGTATCGCGCCACCCACGTCATCCGGCGTCGCAGGTACACAGGAGGGAAGGAGGTACAGTATGTCGATGACCGCACCGTCCCGTTGGGAAAGCATGAAATCAATTCCCCGGGTACCGGCAACGTTTGCGATTTCATGCGGATCGGCAACAACGGTGGTCGTGCCGTGGTGCACTACCATGCGGGCATACTCGCGGGGCGCAAGGAGCGAGCTCTCAATATGGACGTGCGCATCGATCAGGCCTGGGACAATGTACGAGCCTGTGAGATCATACTCTGTTCTTCCGGTATAGTTGCCGATACCCAGTACCTGCCCGTCTTTAACCGCAAGGGATCCAGGCTCCCAGCCACAGAAAAAGGGGTTGAATATCAGGGCGTTTCTGAACACACTGTCCGCAGGAGTCTGCCCCCGGGCTGCTTCCAGGAGCTCTCTTAACCAGACGTCCGGCACTTAGACCACAATATCCCGGATAACCGCAGTTTTGCGTTCGCCGTTCTGGATAAGGTACATTTTGAGTTTGTAGTTTCCTGGTGAGAGTACGACCGGGATCAGGACTGTATTGCCACCTGTGGTCAGTTTCGCTGATGTCATAACAACTGAATATTCCTGTTGCGAGAGACCAGCTACACGATATATCGTGGCCTGTACGAATGCATCAGAAGGTCCATTCGGATTATTAATACTCGCTGTAATCGCGTCATTTGCGTAACCAACCTCACCGATACTCGTTGATATACAGCCGCACAGAAACATCAAAAGAACCAGAAAAGCTATTTCGCAGGCAAGTATCCTGACATATGCGAACATTAATCAAATGTAAATCCACCGGGATTTAAACTTTGGTATAATTTCAGCGATAAAAAAAATTCTTCATCCTCATTCATCATTTCATGCGGATATAAAGAGATGAAATTTTTCTGCTTGTCAAAGAAAATACCTGTCGGGCAGCCTGATGCAAAAACAGAATAATCGCCTGACAAATCAGGTTTTAAAAGACCCGTTCCGGTAATGAATTCAGATCTTTTCAACGGTGACCCGGACACGGTCCCCGGCTTTCAGTATGTGGCCTTTCGGGATATCAATGTTAAACCACAGGGTATTCGGGTTATCCTGTGTCGGGTCCTGTGACATCAGGCAGTCCTTGTAGTCATTGATATCAGCGACAAATTCTATCTCGGATTCAAATTCAAGAAGTTTTACCATGATAAAAAAAATGACGGGCGTTATTCTCAAATCGCCCTCGGCGTGACCATCCACGTCGTACTGTTCGAATAGCTCCAGCGGATTATGTCGAGTTCCTTACAGATATCTGCAAGGATCGCCATATTTGTTCCAACCTCTTTTGGAGATAGACCAAGTTCTTTTGCAATATATTTTGATTTAAAATAATGTTTTCCCTTGGTTATACCCGAATTGAGGTAGAGAACAATTTTGTGCTGGGTCTCGTTATACGTTTCACGTAATTTTTTTGTTGTTGACATCTTATGCCTCAGCATTTAAAACTCATTTAGATCATTTTGTATATATATATATCTGATTCTTCAGGTTATGAATAGGTCATTTTTGCTCTACTGAACTCCTATTCTGACTTGAAAGAATGCATCTGGCACGCAGATTACACTGAATATCGTGCACCAGATTAATGAGCATTCCGGGCTTTTTGCGGTATTTTCATCGGATTTTTTTTAAAAAATACGGCAGATTTTTCATTTTTGTATTTGTGCTTCCCCTATTTTGCTGATGAGGGCTTCGAGCACCACATCACGCATGCCTTCAACAAATTTGATGCTGCCCACCACAAGGTGTCCGCCACCACTGATACCGCCGCCGGGGATCTCATTTCTGAGGTCCCGAACCATTCTGGGGATGTTCATGAGCACACCACGGGACCGGAGCACTGCAAAGTCCGGGCCAAAACCGATGGTCACTACAGGTTTGCCTGCGTGCAGTTTGCAGAGCCGGTCGTGAACTTCACCGGAAGTCTTGCCGGGAGGGGGGAACGTAAACTTGTGAGCATGGATTTCCACATCAATAAGGAAGAGATGTGCTTCGTTCCCGAGTACTCTGGGGACGACATGCGGCATGCAGGCGCTCATCTGGTCTTCAATCATGGTATTGGCTCCCTCCACAAGGAGTGCTACAAGTTTCCTGTAGCGTTCAGGGTTCCCGGTCAGGTTCAGGATATCTTTGACGATCTCCCTCCCGTCATTGAACCTGAGCCAGAACTGCTCGTAGTCAAGGGCAAGTGCGATATCCTTGCATGCCTCCTCGGTGTACTGATCGCGGACAAGGGCAAGGAAGAGGGAACGTTCCGAAGCTTCGCTCCTGTCACCGACACCGGCGACTGCCGGGAGGTGCCGGATGAGAGATTCAATTTTCGGGTTGATCAGCCTGGCGACTTCTGTACCGAGCATCCCCGCAGTGATACCGAAGTCCCCCCCGACGTGATAGGGATTTACATGTGCTCTGAGGTATTTGTCTATTGTCGCGTCGGGATGGTGATGGTCGATTACCACGAAGGGTATATCATACACGCTGGCGATCTTGTAAGCGGGTTCATCTTCTTCCGTAGATCCGTTGTCGGTCAGCAGAACCAGCGGCATCTTCTGCCCATACCGGATATGGTCCTTTAACGAGAAATCAAGATCCCGGGTGATATCTTCAATCTCATAGAACGGGGCCTTTGAAGGGGCACGTTTGAAAAGGAAGTGATCCGCATCAAAGTCACCGCCGCTCTCCCTGATAAGAGAGACGACGGCCTGTTCTATTGCCACTGCCGAACAGATCCCGTCAGCATCGGCATGATGGCGCAGTATAATCGGCTGTGAGGTGAAGATCGCCTTTCTTATGATTTTTGCAACCTTCTTCATCTCGGGGCGGAGATTTTCCATGACCTCGCTCTTGACAAGCAGCGGAATATCTTCCGGTTCAGACCGTGCATCCAGGGATTTTTCTATCCGTACTTTCACCGCGGCTGCATCTGCGTCCGTCAGGATGGACAGGGAATCGACTTCTATCTGCAGCTGGTTATTGCGCATCATCACTTCACCGACGATCTTGACGATGTCATCCAGCTCGGCTTCCGGATATGCCCGGACCCCCGCCTCTACAAATGCTGCCGCATTCTGGGTCCCGGTTTCATCTACTATGGTAAAGATCGTAGGCCCGCTCGTCTGTTTGATCTGGGCAATCTCACCTTCGATGGCGACGGTCTTTCCCAGTTTGTTGGTCAGGTCAGCAATGTTTACTGTCGTGGACCTGCGGTCGACAGTCTGCACCTGGTATACCTGGATGAGGACTTCTTCCAGATCAATATTGCCATTCGGGCGGATCTGGCGAACCCTGACAAGAATAGGATCGCGTTCCCTGTGTTCTGCCTTGATATTGCTTTTGTGTACAAGACCCTTGATCCGGTCATTGATCTGGGCAAACATCCCGAACGTTGCAAAACCCTGTACTTTTGCCTGGTATATCTTTCCTTCTTCGACATCGGAAAGGTCGCATCCTGCACCCAGCCGATAGACGATGACATCATTATTTTCCATAGTTTTTTCTCACCACACACAGCGAAGCGTACCTGTTGTCTGCATTGTTGCTATTTTACCATGTGCAACATTGCATAACGAACCAGAGCTGATGGGTTATCATTGGGTGTAGTGATGTTTAAGTTCATGGTATCCGGCATTACCCGCAGGGCAGGAGTTTTCTGGCAGCATATGCTTAGCAGGAACCCTGAAGAATCCCTGTCTGAATTTTTTGAGGTTATTGCTAAACCCGGAGAGTGAATTAACCAGAGAATTTTTTATATAGTGACCAGATATTAAACTGCGAATGATTTTGCATTTTTTGCTGGTGATTTATCCATGAATGGAGTGATTACTGCTCTCATTATTGCGCTCGCTTTTATACTTACTTTCTTCTGGGCCCCGATTGTCGGATTGATTGCCGGGGGGAGCCTGGATTTTGCACAACCTCTCAAAATGTCAGATAATTCTGTGAATGCCGGTTATGTTACCGGATATGCAGCCGATCAGGGCACAATCGGTGACACCCAGATTATTATTTCCCACCCCGATGCACTGAAGATGGGCGCAATATCGTTCAGGATGTCGCTTAATTCCTACCGGGCGTTTATCAATAAAGACATGAGCATTGATATCGACACGATAATTTTGACTTTTGTCGGTCCATCCGGGTCAGAATCATTGATACAAAAACCTGGTCGCCCCTTCACAAAACCCGGCTGGACAGTCACGAACAAAAAAGGTATTTTGCCGATTGAATATGCCGATGAGGATACTATTCTTGAACCCTATGAGTCCTTCGAGATCCTGGTTTATCCGTCAACTCCGCTCCCCCCCATGTCACAGTTTCTGATCCACATCCAGTTTTCTGATAACAACAAGATCTTCCTGTCCCGGACTGTCCCGGCAACCATATCCCCCGTGATGTTTTTGAATTGAACT
>JBGOZZ010000122.1:0-4813 GCA_041480465.1 Methanoregula sp.
CGGGTACGGTTCAACCGGACCGGCGATCCTGCGATGACTGTGGGCGGCACCGGCGATGTGCTTGCCGGGATTGCCGGTGCACTGCTCTGCCACCTGCCCGCGTTCGAAGCAGCGTGCATCGGAGCATATGTCAATGGCAGGGCAGGGCAGATTGTTGCAGCTGAGCGGGGAGAGGGTATGCTCGCCACCGATCTCGTTGACAGGATTCCTGCGGAACTATTCAGAGGAAGGAGTAAGCATGGTTGAATTCACTCACATCCATAATGAGCGGGCACAGATGGTTGACATAAGCGCGAAAAGCGAGGTTATCCGCGTTGCAGTGGCTGCAGGGAAAATTTTTTTAAAACCGGAAACTCTGAAGGCAATCCGGGAGGGGACTGTCGTGAAAGGCAACGTCCTTTCTACTGCCCGTGTTGCAGCAACACTATCGGTTAAAAATACTCCTTCACTCATACCTATGTGCCATTCTATCCCGATCAGTGCAATCGAGGTTGATTTTGAGGAAGGCAACGGGTTCATAGAAACGACCGTGCGGGTAAAATCGACGGGCAGGACGGGTGTGGAGATGGAGGCACTGGTCGGAGTTTCCATTGCGCTGCTTACTGTCTGGGACATGGTTAAGTCTGCAGAAAAAGATGCAGCCGGCCAGTATCCGGTCACCTGTGTGAAGGATATCCGGGTTATCGAGAAGCGCAAAGGCACCTGAATGGAGAATTATCCAAAAGAGCAGGAGCTGGAATACTTTAATAGCCCTCCGGTTAAAGTATGTGGGAATACGGGATCCGTCCCGTTGAAAGGAATGTAGCTCGTAAAAGAGCCGAACCTTAGGTGATTATCATGGTAAAATCGATGTACGCCTTCGTCAGGGAGGCATGGAAAGTACCTGAAAAAAGCGGAGTGAAAGCGCTTCTCTGGGACCGTATGCAGACATGGCGCCGGGAGGGCAGCGTCGTCCGGCTTGAACGCCCCACCCGGATTGACCGCGCACGCTCACTCGGTTACAAGGCAAAACAGGGCATCGCCGTTGCCCGCGTGCAGGTACGCAGAGGCGGCCGACGCGTATCCCGGTATGTCCGTGCACGCCGATCGGCACGCATGGGGAAAAACCATTCCACTCCAGGTAAAAGCATCCAGCGGATTGCCGAAGAGCGCGCTTCAAAGAAATTTCCGAACATGGAAGTGCTCAACTCCTACTGGGTCGGACAGGACGGGAAACTGAAATATTATGAAGTAATTCTCGTTGATGGCCATCACCCCTCGATCCGGGCTGACAGGAACCTTGCGTGGCTGGCTGAATCTACGCACCGCGGGCGGGCCGAGCGCGGCAAGACCTCCGCAGGACGTAAAGGGAGGGGCATGGGAACCCGCGGAAAGGGTACAGAAAAGACCCGCCCGAGTATCCGCTCCCACGCGAACCAGGGCAAATAATCTTATTCTCTTTTTACGCACGTTACCTTCATGAAGATCACCGATGCCTGTGTCTATCCGTACCCGTGCGGGGACTCGTCGGTGCGCAGGATGGCGCTGGAAGCCAGGTCTCTGGGATTTGACCGTCTTGTGGCAGCTGGCATATCTTCCGGCGGGCATTATGGCATTGAAATATCGAATGGCGTCCTTATCCGGGATACTATGATGAAAGATCTCATCAGCCGGGTCAGGCAGGAGAGGAATAGTAATGCAGTCGTATCTGTACAGGCCGGTGATAACGGGTTCAACAGATCGGTAACAGGTGTTAAGGGTGTCCACATCCTGCGAGGTATTCAGTCCGCAGATAAAACCGCGTTTGACCACGTCACTGCAAAGATGGCAGCTGATAACCGTGTCGCAGTCGATATTGATCTGTCTCCTCTTATATCCGGGAGGGGTGTTATACGCCAGCGAGCCATACACAGGTACCGTGATATCCTGCTCCTTGAGCGGCGGTTTGAGTTCCCGATTACCCTCTCGTCACATGCATGTTCGATTCTGGAAATGCGTGCAGTCCGCGAGATCTCAGGACTCTGTTCCCTGCTTGATATGGATGCTCCTGATGTTGAAAAGGCATTTGCAGGAGTCGACACCGTTACCACCCCTCCAAATCCGGCAGTGAAGGTGATCTGATGGGTGCCCGCCCTCCGACATTGCGCGAGAAACGTCGTTACATGTTAGTCTCCGTCGAACCGTTTGGGACGATTATCGATCGAAAAGATCTGTATTACGCGGTTTGTGATGCGACGACCTCGCTGTGGGGCGACGTGACAGCCGCAGTAATCATGCCGGCAGTTATTGCGTCTGAAGGACAGTATGTGATTATCCGGTGCCGTCGTGGAACAGAGCGGGAACTCTCGATTGCTCTTTCAACGATCACATGCTGTCGCGATAACCCGATTGCCCTGCGCATCGTTGCGGCTTCGGGTACAATCGATACATTGCGCGAGAAGATTCGAAGACTGCAGAATCCTGATACGGAACCGGCATCTCAGCACGAATGCATGGTCGGGGAAAAACTATTCCAGATACTTTATTGTTACGGGCAGAAGGTTGATGTGATTGAAAAGGGATTTAAAAATACAAACCGATTGTTCTTAACAAAAGAAGATCTGGAGGAATTATAATGCAACCACAATATCAGATGGGATACGACAGGGCGATTACGGTCTTTTCACCAGACGGCAGGCTCTACCAGGTTGAGTATGCCCGTGAAGCAGTAAAGCGCGGGACAACTGCGGTGGGTATCAAGGCAAAAGACGGTGTCGTCCTGATAGTCGATAAACGTGTGAGCTCGAAACTACTCGAAGCTTCGTCCATCGAGAAAATTTTTAAAATCGATGAACATATCGGTGTCGCGTCCTCCGGGCTTGTCGGAGATGCGCGGGCGCTCGTGGACCGGGCCAGAATAGAATGCCAGATAAATCGCGTGTCCTACGATGAGCCGATAGAAGTTGAAGCTCTTGCAAAAAAACTCTGTGACCATATGCAGACTCTCACCCAGTACGGTGGTATCCGTCCCTATGGGACGGCGCTGCTCATCGCCGGTGTCAGCGATGGTGAGTGCCGACTCTTCGAAACCGATCCTTCGGGAACCCTTCTGGAATACAAAGCAACCGGGATTGGTATCGGGCGGCCTGCGGCGATGAAAGTCTTTGAAGAGGAATATAATCCTGAATCTGAGGTTAAAGACGTAATTCTCCTTGGGCTCAAAGCACTCCATTCCGCCACCGAGGGCAAATTCGATGTTGACACGGTTGAGATCGGTGTAATTGGTCGCCAGAACCCGGTATTCCGCAAAATGAGCAAAGAAGAAGTAGCTTCATTTGTCGGACAATTCAAGCAGTGACCTTCCATGATCCCACTCGATAAGGCAGTGGTAGCCCGTCTCGAGAGTTTCGGGGAACGCTTTGAGATTCTCGTTGACCCGAATCAGGCAGCACTGGTCAGGCAGGGCCAGAAAGTTGAGATTGAAGATGTAGTTGCAGCATTACATGTCTTTGGCAACGCTTCACGGGGAACCCGGGCATCAGATGAATCACTTGAAAAAGTATTTCATACTACTGACTTTGATGCTGTTGCCCGCCGTATCATTGAAAAAGGAGAGATCCATCTCACCGCTGAACAGCGCAAACATATGATCGAAGAAAAGCGGAGACAGGTAATAACCTTTATCGCAAGGAATGCCGTAAACCCGCAGACCGGCCACCCGCACCCCCCGCAGCGGATAGAAATGGCAATGGAGGAAGCCAGGGTGAATATCGATCCCTTTAAACACCTGGATGAACTGGTCAAAGAAACGGTCAAGGCGCTGCGACCGCTTCTTCCTATCAGGTTTGAAGAATTACGGCTGGCGATTCGGATTCCGGCGGATTTTGCTGCAAAAGCATATGGGGATATCGCTGCCGGGTCCACGATGGAGAAGGACGAATGGCAGAAGGATGGTTCATGGGTTTGCGTGGTTCGCATTCCTGCCGGCATCCAGGGAGAATTTTATGATCTTGTCAATAAGCTCTCAAAAGGAGAAGGGCAGGTAAAAATCCTCAAACAAGTATATTAATCACGAGGACAAATAAAAGAAGACAGATCGGTGGGTATGCATAATGGCAAGCTCGACTCATAAAGCAAAAGGTAAAGTAACAGGCAGTTCAGGACGTTTTGGCTGCCGGTATGGAAGATTTGTGCGCAAGAGAGTAGCAGATATCGAAGCAATTTCAGGTGCCCTCCACCGCTGCCCGAAATGTGACATGCAGTCAGTTCAGCGCAGGGGTACAGGGATTTGGGAATGCCGGAAATGCGGTTATAAGTTTGCCGGAGGGGCATACCAGCCGCAGACACCGGCTATGAAGATAGCCCAGCGCGCAATCGACCGGACTCTGGAGCAGATAAAAGGATAATTCCGGACTGGATATGGCAAGTACGTACAAATGTGCACGGTGCAAGCAGAAAGTTGAGATTGATGTCAATGTCCGGTGTCCATACTGCGGACACCGCATTCTCTTCAAAGAGCGCGGCGCTGCAATCAAAGAAATGAAAGCCCGTTAACTATTTTTTCTGACAAAAATGCCTGCAAAATAACTATTTTTATCATCTTTTTTATGCATATTCATGGACGAGGTAATCCTGTGGTGCTTCACGAAGCAACGTTCCGGTTTTCGACATCTCATGCCCAGAAGATTTTCTGCGCACTGGCCCCGGAACTTTGCGATGAGGTCAATCCCCGCTCACAAACCCGCTGCCGGCTTGAAGGGCCGGAAACACTTGTGCTTACCATAGAAGCACAGGATATCGCAGCACTTCGGGCAGCGCTTAACATGTTTCTCCGGCTCGTCAGCGTGGCCGATGA
>JBGOZZ010000123.1:0-4788 GCA_041480465.1 Methanoregula sp.
CTGCTTTGCCGTCACCCCGGCAAGGAAAGCGTCGAAATCATCCGGGTGCATGGGTTCCTGTTCGATGCGCTCTCCGGATGCTTGCATCCTGTCAAGGGAGTTTTGGTTTTCTCTTTCTTTTATAAACTGCATGGTGCACCTCATCGGTCTTCTTTTCCATATCCTCTCCGTTAATCCCACGGTTTAATGGATCTCGATGCGCTCACCGGTGTTCATATAATGGACATTTTCTGCGATTTTACAGGCATGATCTGCGCAACGTTCGAGATAGCGTGCGACTAGGATATAATTGGTGCAGCGGGTGATGTTCTTGGGATCTTCCATCATGTAGGTAATTCCTTCGCGGAAGATCGATTGACGCAGTGCATCGATGGTGTCATCACTGGCCGAAAAATCTGAGATCTCTGCGATAGTGTCTTTCTCGTAAGCCTCGATCGAATCATCAATCATTTCAATCACCAGATCCGCCATATGGGGGATACTCATAAGGTTCGCGATGTGCGGCTGGTCTGAAATTTTTTTCACAATATTTGCAATTACTTTGCCATACCGCCCGATACGGAGTGATGCCGTAATCACCTTGAGCGTACAGACAATAACCCGCATATCCTTCGCCACTGGCTGATTGAGGGCGATAAGCTGGTAACAGCGTTCTTCAAGCCGGACTTCCATCTTGTGGATCTCTTCTTTTCGTGCAATTACTGTTTCAGCAAGATTCGGGTCCTGGCGGATGAGTGCGTCGACTGCTGTCCAGAGCATGAATCTCCCGAGATGCGCCATCTCCAGCGTCTCGGTTTTGAGGTTTTTGAGTTCAGTGTGAAATTTTTCTGCCATAGCAATGACCTACCCAAACCTACCGGTTATATAATTCTCGGTAAGGTCTTCTTTTGGATGTTCGAAGATCTGCACTGTTTTTCCACATTCAACCAGCCTGCCAAGATACATGAAACCGGTATAATCACTCACCCGTGCTGCCTGCTGCATGTTGTGAGTAACAATAATAACTGTGTAATCCTGTTTGAGCAAGTCGATAAGGTTCTCAATCTTTGCAGTCGCGATCGGATCAAGCGCCGAACAGGGTTCATCCATCAGGATCACTTCCGGCTCTACCGCGAGAGTGCGGGCGATGCAGAGGCGCTGCTGCTGGCCGCCGGAGAGACCAAGCGCTGAATCGTGGAGACGATCTTTCACTTCATCCCATATCGCCGCATGGTGTAGACTCTGCTCGACAATTTTGTCGAGCTCGGATTTATCCTTCACCCCATGCACCCGGGGGCCATATGCCACATTCTCGTAGATGGATTTGGGGAAGGGGTTGGGTTTCTGGAAGACCATCCCGACCTTTTTACGCAATGTTACTACGTCTGTTGCCGGTGAGTGAATATCTTCGTTATCAAGGATGATCTCACCGGTGATTTTCACGTGGTCGATGAGATCGTTCAAACGGTTGAAACAACGCAGAAGCGTCGATTTTCCGCAGCCTGAAGGGCCGATAAGTGCAGTAACCTTGTTTTTTGGAATCTTTATCGAGACAGACTCAAGTGCACGTTTCTCGCGATACCAGAGATTCAGATTGTGTGTGGAAATGATGGTGTTTTCAGACATGTTATCCCCGTGCTTTATAGTGGAAATGGTTTCTTACAATGATCGCGATCGAATAAAAACCGACAACAATCATCAGCAGGACGAGTGCAGTTCCGTACTTGTTGGTCGATGCACCTGGCACATTGGTTGCCAGGATGAAGAGATGGTAGGGCAGTGCCATGACCGGCTGAAAAACCGAGTCCGGTAGGAACCGTGACGAGAAGACGACTGCCGTAAACATAATCGGTGCAGTTTCTCCCGCAGCTCTCCCGATCGAGAGGATGGCACCGGTCACAATGCCCGGTACTGCTGGTGGAAGGACTACCCTGCTGATCGTCTGCCACCGGGTAGCACCCAGTGCAAGGCTGCCTTCCCGTAACGACTGCGGGATATTTTTTAATGACTCTTCTGTCGTGCGTATTACCGTTGGCAGTACCATCAGGGCAAGCGTCACCTCGCCGGCAATCATCGAGACACCAACATTGAGATACAGAACGATGAATGCAAATCCGAACAGGCCGAAAACGATTGAAGGGGTACCATTGAGCAGGTCAACACCGGTCCTGATAAGCCGCGTGATGTGTCCTTCCCGGGTATATTCCACAAGGTAGATTGCGGTTCCCACTCCGAGTGGAAGCGCGATCGCAAGCGCACCCATGACGAGGTACAATGTCCCGACAATTGCAGGGAAAATTCCCCCGGCCCTGCCGAGATCGCTCGGTGGCTGGGTCAGGAATTCCCACGACAGTGCCGGGAGACCGTTGATGATGATATCCTGGAGGATTATGACAAGGATTGCGAGAACGATAAGTGCCGCTGCAACCACAAAAACAAATGCGATGGTCTGCACATGTTTCGGAGAGAGCCGATCCCCGCCAAGGTACCATATACCGCAGACCAGAAGGATGAACGTTGCAAGCAACCACGGAGCGGCTGCAAACAGGAAAACGATGAAGATCAGAACGCCTGTTATTTTTGCGAACCGGAGGAACATTTCCCGGGTATGCGAAGATACAAGGGATTTTCCTGAAGGTCCATGTACTTTTCCTTCCCTGAGGTGGCGCAGAATCGCAACTGCTGATAGGTTGATGGTGAGGGTGATGAGGAGCAGGACGACTGCGACGCCGAACAGGGCACTGTAATGATCGCTGCCAACCGCTACCTCGCCCATTTCAATCCCTAATGTTGCGGTAAGCGTCCTTACCGGTGAGAGGATGTTCCAGATCGGGTCCGGGATGATCGCTGCGTTACCGGCAACCATCAGGACGGCCATGGTCTCACCGATTGCTCTGCCGACGCCCAGAATTATGGCGGCAGCGATGCCGGAAAGTGCAGCAGGTACAAGGACCCGGCTTATTGTCTGCCACCGGGTTGCCCCGATAGCAAGTGAACCTTCCTTATACTCATGGGGAACCGAACTGATCGCATCCTCTGAAACACTGATGATAGTGGGAAGTGCCATGATCCCGAGCAAAACTGAAGCTGCCAGCCACGTCTCGCCCGTGGGAAGATCGAAGGTTACCCGGATAAAATTGGTAAGCACAATGAGCCCGAAGAATCCGTATACTACAGAGGGGATTCCGGCAAGCAGTTCAACTGCTGGTTTGAGTACTTGTTTTACCCGCGGGGAAGCGAGCTCTGAAATAAAGATTGCACAGCCGACAGAAAGCGGGACAGCAAAGACCATTGCCCCGATGGTGACCAGGAGGGTTCCGACGATAAGCGGAAAGATGCCATAGAGGGGTACGATTGCAGTCGGGGCCCAGGATACACCGGATAGGAAAGCGAGTACGCCGACCTTCTCGAAGATCACGTACCCGTCCCGTAGTAAAAACAGGAGAATGAACGAGACGACAATAACAGCAAAAAAGGCTGTGAAGAAGAATACGGTTTTGATTGCCTGCTCTTTAATAACGGATACCCGGGCAGTGTCTTGAGAGGCACCCAGGACACCATTCATTTTTTTCATGAATTTAATCATTCCCGCCTCCGCGTAAAAAAAATATTTTGATCTTTTTTTGGATCAGGTTCAGCTGAGGGTCACGTAGCCTTCGCCAGCGACGATCTTCTGGCCGTCCGGGCTGAGGATATACTTGATGAAGTCACCGGCAAGTCCGGTGGGTTGGCCATTGGTAATTACGTAAAGATCACGTGAGATCGGATAGGTCCTTGTTTTTACATTATCGATCGTTGGTGCGATAATCTTCCCGGCGTTATACCAGATAGGTAACACCTTGATATCCTTGCTCACAAAGCCGATCGAAACGTAGCCGATTGAGCCCGGGGTCTGGGCTACGGTCTGGAGAACTGCCCCGTTGGAGTTCTTCTCCAGCATCTTGTTCGTCGGGGTAGCACTAGCCAGGACTGTTTGATCGAAATACGTGCGGGTACCGGATGCACTGTCACGGCCGATAATCACGATCTGGTTATTTGTACCCGGGACATTTGCACCGGTTATCTGGGTCCATTTAGTGATAGTACCAAGATAGATGCCTTTCACCTGGTCAAGCGTGATGTACTGGATCTCGTTTGCCGGGTTCACAATGATAGCAATTCCATCTTGTGCAACAGTCGTTACGACAAAACCGGGATACTTGGCCATCTCATCTGTCGTCACTTCACGCGACGTCATACCGATATCGACGGTTTTGGCACCAATCGCCTGGATTCCAACACCGGATCCGCCTCCTGATACCTGGATGTCGGCATCCGGGTGAGCTGCCATATACTGGTCAGCTGCTTTCTGCACAATGGGCAGGACAGTTGTTGAACCACTGATCCTGATGGTCTGTTTCTGGCCGGTGGCGACCGGGGCGGTAATTGTTACCGGGGCTGAGGTGGTCGAAACCGGTACATGCGTAGTAGCAACTACTGTGGGGGACGCAGTCGGAACCGTGGTTGCAACCGTAGTCTTCGTTCCATCACCTGTGCAGCCTGCAGCAAACGCCAGCATGAATACTGCGACGAGGCTCAGGATTACGAATACATGAGAACCAATTTTTCCTTTCATGGTGTTCATCCAGATAATAAACCGGAGGAGATATACCCTTTTTCGACAGAGAATATAGATATATATATTTTTATAAGAGAACAATAGAGATATACAATAGACAATCAGGTTGTTGATATGGAGCTCCGGAAAGTCCAGTTTACAGGAGGATCATCATATGTCCTTACCTTGCCAAAGGAATGGATCGATGCAGA
>JBGOZZ010000124.1:0-4753 GCA_041480465.1 Methanoregula sp.
TCAATGGGGATCTCCTGTTCCGGCAGGTCCGGCCACATACAGCGCCACATCCCGCGGGCAATCATGCCATGTTTCTTTGACACACCGTTATGGTATTCCGTTGTCCGGAGTGCAAATGCGGTCATGTTAAACCCGGCTCTCGCATCGCAGGGATGGTGTCCGAGCTGGAAAAAGGTGTCCTGGTCGATGCCAAGCTGATGATAATAACTGGAAAAAAATTTATCCATGAGATCAAAGGGAAAAATATCATTCCCGGCAGGAACCGGAGTATGGGTAGTAAAGACCGATGTCCCTTTCACCTGCACCAGGGCATCCCTGAATGTCATCCCTTTTTCCACCCGTTCCCTGATCCGCTCCAGCTGGGCAAACGCCGGATGCCCTTCATTGAGATGAAGGGCTGAAAACTCTATTCCCAGATCGTTGAGTACTTTCCGTCCCCCGATCCCGAGTACTATTTCCTGTTTCAGACGTTGTTCAGTCTGCTCTGTATAGAGGCGATGGGAGATGGTCCTGTTTTCAGGAATATTTGCCGGAATATCTGTATCAAGTAAGTAGAGCGGTACCTTGCCCACATTAACCCTCCATACGGCGACATGAATCGGGGGTTCAATGAAGGGGACCAGTATCACCATCTGGTCTCCGGAATCATTCAGAACCCTCAGAATAGGTGCTGCATCACGATCCAGCACTTCAGTGATATTTTCCTGCCAGCCATCGGGACGAATATGCTGGTGGAGGTAGCCTTCTGAGTACATGAATCCCACTGCTACCAGCGGTATACCCAGATCGCTGCATTCCTTTAAGTGGTCCCCGGCCAGGAACCCGAGGCCACCGGCATAAAAAGGAAGTGAGTGGTGGAGCCCGTACTCCGCAGAAAAATATGCGATGGTAAGAGATCGGCGTTTTGGGTAATGTTCCGAAAACCAGCCATTCCGGTTCGTCATATACCGGGAAAAACGGCTCATAATGATATCGTAACGACGGAGATATTCCGGATTTGAAAGAAGACTGTCAAAAAATTCGGGGGGAATATCCTGAAGCATTTTAACGGGATTATGGACACTTTTTTTCCATGCCTGCTGGTTGATCTGTTTAAAGAGTACCCGTGCCTCCGGGTGCCAGCTCCACCACAGATTGTAAGCAAGATCGATGAGACCGGACAGCCGTTCAGGGACATGGGGGAATTTCTCTGCCAGTCGGTCAGAATGGTCGGCCATGTGTGTTTTACCTGCCTTATTTAAATGTGGGTACCGTCATGATTAATACTCTTGGGAGAACCAAAGAGCAAAGAAGAGCGAGTATCGCATACTAATAGTATAATCTTCTGACGTCCCATCTGGAGTCCGGGAAGGTGATGTTTTATGAACGCCGGCGTTTGGGAGAACCTGTATCAATCCCTGCAAAAACCGCAGCTGGATCCGGTAATTACCGGGTTCAATGCCAATATCGACCGGATTATTCCGGTGACCCCCGATATGCTGAGATCCTTTGAGCAGCACACCATGCCGGCGTTCGATGCCCTTCTCGACCGACTGGAACAATCAATGCGGTACTGTTCTGCTGATGAGGTATTCATCAGCGAACCATCACGCTACCGTGAACTTTCAGCATCGTTTTCCCGTTCCGGCACACTCACTGTCGGAGGCCAGGCAGGAATTGCTGCAGTTCATCTGCGCAGACTTGGCATCCCGTCTGTTACCTGTGCAGTACCCGCTGCCGGACCAGAGACCTGTGCCCTCCTGCAGAATGCCGGTGCCATTCCGCTGACATTTGAATCAGGAGCGGGCGATCGTTCTGACATAATCCATCTTATTTTCGAATACCCCCCCGGCCTGGTGCCGCTGGCTGATGGTGTTGTGCCCCGGAGCAACCGGTTCATCGTGTCTCCCGTCCACGATTCATCCACCGTACTCATCCCCAGGGCATCTGAGAATTCTTTTCTGGAACAGATTGCCTCCTGCCGGCGTGCATTCCTCTCAGGCTACCAGTATCTGCGAACGGAACAGGAATTTGTGACTGCAGCACGGCAGATCCGACTGATCCGCAGTGTTCACCCCCTTATGCGGACACATATAGAATGCGTCTCTGGTGCAGACCGGAATGTGATAACGATGATGCTTCGCCATATCATTCCGAATACTGACAGCATCGGGCTCAATGAACGGGAACTGGGTTTGTTCATGCATGCGTTGCGGGCACCTGATCCGGCATCAGCGGCTCTGCTGCCATCTTCTCCTGTTGCCTGTGTACGCCATGCTGTCGCCCTTGCAGATGCCACGGGTGTGAGCAGGATTCATCTCCATACCTTCGGGTATTATATCCTTATCCTGAAATCCGGAACCACAAAGCCGGAAGTATCCCGGAATGCCCTCCTCCTTGCTGCCCGGGTGACTGCTGATACAGCGGGAGGGGATGAACAGGTCCTGTCACGGGAAGGTCTTCTGGCGTACGCTGCTGTCCGCGAGGTGTTTGGTCCGGATGAGACGCCGGGGATTTTCTGGGATGATGAACGGGTGGTGGTGCTCATCCCCACATACATATCACAAAATATTCAAAAAACAACCGGGCTTGGCGACGTTCTTTCATCCACTGCGTTCGTTGCAGACCGGTTCTGATCGAAAAAATGAACCCGGTTTTTTGACAGCATTCAACATTAAAAAAAATTCCTCTCTCAAAAATTGTAAACAAAGGAAAATGTTATATCTTCTCTCTGGTATCTTCACTATGACTGAGGAACGGCGTTCGTATTCCACAGAACCCCCGTGCGAAATCTCTCTGGTGATTTTTTATCCTGATACCGGTTGCGAACAGGCGCACAGGCCCTCAAACGGTTTCAGGTTCTGGGAAGGCTCTTTAAGCCGCTCGTCAATGGGGAAGTGAATGAAAGTATGCCACACATCTGTATAGGGTTTGAAGTCCACCAGCCTTTCCGGCTGAACCGGACGTTCTTGCCCGATCCGAAAATTAAGAAAAAGGATCTGTTTGATCTTTATTTCGACAGTCTGAACAAGGAAATCCTGTTACGTGTCGTGGATAAGTGCTATGATCCTGCTACAAAACTGATCCTTGAAAAACTCGATGAAGGGTTTGCATGCTCATTTTCGATGTCGGGCATTCTCATAGAGCAACTGGAGAGATGGAGCAAGGATACCCTGTCGCTTTTTGAGGGAGTGGCACGCCACAAAAACACAGAACTGATCGGGCAGACCTACTACCACAGCATTGCCAGTTGTTTCTCCGACAAATCAGAATTCAGGGACCAGGTTACATTGCATTCAGATCTGATGCATGACCTGTTTCAGGTCCGTCCGACCATCTTTGAAAATACCGAATTTACGTTTAATAACGAAGTTGCTGCTACAATCAGGGATATGGGATTTGCCGGGATTTTTACTGAAGGAGTAGACCGCATCCTGGGCTGGAGGAGCCCTAATTACCTGTATACCTGCAGGAACATACCGGTACTTCTCCGGAATACGAAGTTGTCCGATGACATCGCCTTCCGGTTTGCCAACCGCACCTGGGACATGTATCCGCTGACTGCTGACACCTACGCCCGCTGGATTGCTTCATCTTCCGGAGATATCATTACTGTATTCCTTGACTACGAGACATTTGGAGAACATTTCTGGCAGGAGACCGGCATATTTGACTTTTTACGCGCCCTGCCCGATGAACTCAGCAAACGGGACGTTGGAACGATCCTGCCATCGCAGGTTGTTTCCCGGTATTCTCCTGTTGGAGACATTGATGTTCACGAGACCATTTCATGGGCGGATCTCGAGAAGGATACGTCCGCATGGATGGGAAATGATCGCCAGCAGACAGCGTTTCAGGCTGTGCAGTCGGCACGGGCATACGCAGTCAATAAACCACTATGGCGGTATCTCCAGACCAGTGACCATTTCTATTACATGGCATCCAAATACGGCACGTGCGGGGAAGTCCACATCTATTTCAGCCACCATGAAGCGGAGGATGCGTTCCTGACGTATATGAGGGTCATTGCGGACTATGAGTCACGGAATATCCGGATGATGAAAAACCGGAAATCCGCAAAAATACTACGAACCCTGTCTCCTGAGCAGGCATTTCATTTTGCGTGTCCGTCCGGGTTCATCGGCCATACTGCCTACAACCTTGACCAGTTTGAAGAGCTCCTCTATTTCGTGCCCCAGGATTCTCTCAACTACCACCAGGACCGGGGTGATTTTGCCAGATGGATTACCGATGTGCTCGATGATCCCCAGCTCGCAGAGAGTATCAGCGGACTCACTGAACGTCACGACCTTCTCAGTGTCATAAAAGAACGGAGGGAACTGCTGTGGAGCCACTTAAAATAGCCTTTTTCTGCTGGGAATCGATGTACGCTGAACGCGTCGGCGGGCTTGCCAGGGCTGCGACACATCTCGCAGAAACACTGGTAAACCAGGGGCATGAAGTGCATTTCTTCACGCGGGGGAATATTCCAGATCAGACTGTCAAAGGTGTCAGCTATCACTATTGCCAGCCTTCCGGAAAAAACATAGTCGAATATTGCAACAGCATGAGCGTCTCGATGGTGGACCAGTTTAACCGCTATGATACACCCCACCGGTTTGACTTTCTCCATTTCCATGACTGGCATCCGGTCCAGGCTCTCCATCACCTGCAGGACAGGAATACTATCCTTTCCTTCCATTCCACAGAATACGGGAGGTTTGGCTACCAGTTCGGCGACTGGTGGGAATTTAAGGAAATTTCCGGGAAAGAA
>JBGOZZ010000125.1:0-4745 GCA_041480465.1 Methanoregula sp.
ACCGGTTGTCGGCTCCCATGAACGCTTGTATATCGCCTGGATCTTCTGTTCACCGATCGTCACCGTTGAAATATCCCATATATGGGTCCCGCCGGATCCCACCATCTTTCCCGATGTATCGGTCGGCATATATTCGTCTTTTATGATGCTGAGGCCGGGCGTCGTCGTCAGGTTCCACTGGTATCCGGTTGTAGGGTTTTCTGCTAATCTGACGGTTATGAGACTGCTCCGGTTCATATACACCGTAGCCGTGTTCTGCGATTCATTAACCACAAGATGGCCGACCTGCACCGCTGTTTCCGTTGGCGTGGGCGATACTACCTGATTTCCCGGACCTGATCCGACACATCCCGAGAACGCGACGGTAATGAGACAGATGATCCCGAAACTGACAATGACGATAGTACGATTCATACAACAAATGCTCCTTATGTTCTCATGAGGTTTTTGACACAGGATTATTTATGGTTTTATTAAACTACGAAAATTTTCGGTGTTATTGATAAAAATCCGGGAACTTTGAAAAATTTCAACGAGATATCCGCAGTGCCATACGAGCAACCGGCATTCGGATTAGTATGATGGGGAACCATGAAGAGATTCATCCCCGTGACTGCTTGTGTTTCAGCGGACCAGCGGGCGCACCAGCTTCTCCCACGACGGATAGTCCATGACATAATCTACTCCGCAGACGGTGGATACCGGGTAATCCGGAATATTCCTGATAAGCTGTGCAAGCCCCTCTCGTGTTGCTTTGCGGGGACCATAGGGATTGAGTACCATCTTTCCTTTTTCCTTCATCACGTAATCGCAGATGAACAACACGTCCCTGAAGAAATAGCAGGTGAATCCCGGGGTGTGTCCACCGAGATGCATCGCATGGAGCCCGCAATCGCAATAACTGCCTAAGAAGAGATCATCGAACGTAAAACCCCGGCAGAGGTCGTGGTGGACATCTGCTTCATGGATCGCGACGCGGGCCGGGTAGAGTTCACGGTACTGATTGCACGCCCCAAGGAAGTGATGGTGGGTGAAGATGATGGTATCCATCCGCGGGAGCGAGCGGTCAAACGTGGAGGGGCAGTCTACGAGAAAGATGGCACCATCCGCCTCTATCCGGTAGGCAGCATGTTCATACCCCAGCCTCGGGACTGTAGTGAAACGGGTCACGAACGCATTGACCTGCATGCCTTCCACGTGGTGGAGGGCAGAATTCTCGTCGGCAGACAGGAATTTATCGTTCGTTGCTCCGCAGAACGGGCAGAAATCCGGATGGTATCCCACCATGTTATACCCGCAGGCCTGGCATACGTATTGTTCATTCCCCTCGTAATTCATATTCTTCCGCATGGTGCTTTTGAGGAGTACGAGATAAAATAGGTTGTGTTCAGGACAGGACCTGCTGTACAGGTAAAAATATTTTTGATCACTTCTCCGTAAACTGCCTCCAAGCGATGGTTAATAAGATCCCGCTGACAGTTCCTGAGGTAATGAACACAAAGAGCGGCATAGTCATCGTTATTGCGGCTGTCATTCTCGTTGCAGTTGTCCTCTTCCTTCTCGTAGGGCAGGGTATCCTGCCCGGTTCACCCCAGGCACTCCAGGGTGTTGAAGTGAGGGCCTACGAGGGAAAGGATCTTTCCTCCATTAACGATTTTCGTGAGAACTCCATCAAGGGTCCCCAGTACGTCAATATATCCGATTACCGTCTCACCGTAACCGGGCTGACCAACAAAACCGACGTATATACCTATAACGAAGTCCTGGACAGATATCCTCATTATACCAAGGTCGTCACCCTCTTTTGCGTGGAAGGCTGGGATGTAACCATCCTCTGGGAAGGGGTGCTGGTTCGCGATCTCATACGGGATGCAGGTATCGATCCCCGGGCAAATACGGTGATCTTCACTGCCCATGACAGCTATACCACGTCCTTCCCGCTCGACTACCTGATGAACAATGATATCATCATGGCCTACCGGATGAACAATCTCACGCTCCCGGCTGACCGGGGTTACCCTTTCCAGCTGGTCGCCCAGGACAAATGGGGGTACAAGTGGATCAAGTGGATCGAGAAGATCGAGCTGACTGCTGACTCGAACTATCGGGGCTACTGGGAAGAGAGGGGCTATTCCAATACCGGGGATTTAGGGAAAAATTTCTTTACGGATTAAAAAATCCCCCCATATCTTTTCATTCTTCCAAAAAATACGAAATTTTCCGGACTTTTTTTAATTTTTGATCAGGATGTTATTTTTCCGCCTCTCAGGATCCTTCTTGTCATCGTTCTGATCCAATCACGGTTCATAAAAAGATGGGTTGCGACAAAAAAGCCCAGCGCGAGACCGGACCAGTCATGGATATCGCTCATTAACGCAAGGGGAAGCACAAGATCCGTTAGCCCCAGTATCCGCATGAGAAGGGTAAACTTGAAGAACCCGGTGATAAAACTGACCAGGAAAAAAATGCCCATACCGAGATCCAGACACCATCTGACAACCTGCATGTTCATGACCGTCACACTCTTTCTGATTTACACCGGTTTTGCGGTGATAGGTGATGGAACTTGCGGATCCTGGTCCGGATGCGTTTTGATCGCTCATCCCGCCGGTGCCTGCCAGGGTGAATAAAATTCACAAAATGGTTAACGGGATCTGGACAGCGTTTTGTTTTTCACTCCCAGTATTCCCCATCCAAAAGGAGCTCTACGGGCGGAACCGAAATGTACAAACGTGGATGAAGGTGTATGTGTAGGTATGGAAAACAGTAAAAAGTGGGGCATTATGTCCAGGGCAGTGGTCATAACGCTCCTCCTGCTTGTGCCACGGACAGTTATAGACTTCTACGGGTTTGATGTGGTGCCTATCAATACCGTGGTAGGGGCCTTCATCAGCGGCGCGATCTTTACCATTGCGATTATTTTCACTGGTACGTTCACTGATTTTAAGGAGAGCGAGAAGGTTGGCGGAGACCTGGCGGCGTCCTTGAAGGCGCTCTATAATGACAGCCGGGTACTTCCATTGGCAGATGAAGCACCGGCACGGGTTTTCAGGGCTCATGTTCGGGATCTTCACCGCACCATGCAGACCTGTTTTTCAGAAAATACCTGGAACCTTCCGGCCATTAACCGCGAGATGGACAAAATCAACAACGATATCCGGATCCTGTCGTACCTGAATGTCGCACCCCCGCTGATTGCAAAACTGAGAAATGAGCTGGGAGTGCTTGACAGGATGACCAACAGGATTGAAGTCATCATACGGACAGATTTTATCCCGGCGGCATACGCGCTTGCCGAGGTTGCGACAGGAAGCGTGATTCTCCTCCTGCTATTCATAAAGATGGACCCCTATCTTGAAGGGGTCATTATCTTTGCCGTCGTCTGCAGCATGTTGATCGGCCTGTTGCTCCTTATCCGGGACATGGACAACCCATTTGAGATTGGATCCAACACCTATGCAGACGTTGACCTGGAGACGCTCAATTACCTGACTACTTATTTCGATGAGCAGGATGCCGGGATGGAGAAAGGAAGAGCCAGCAACACTGAATAGAAGCAGCGATAAAAATCCTGTATTTGCTTTTTTGTCCCAGGTAATTAATGACCCCCCAAAAAAAAGTCAGGTGAGCATTCGAACTCTTTTAAGGAATAATTTTTTATAAATCGGCGCCAACTGTGTTTCAACCGGAGGGGAAACGGCGATCGCAGATGGGTTTATTGATGAGATAATCACTCGTCTTTTTCTGAAATTTTCTGCATCGCTTTTTCAATACGTGCCTTCACGTCCCCGGGGTTTAAAATCCCGTACAGGCATACGAACGGGTCATGGGACTCCTTCTGCCAGCGCACGGTAGTTACCTGATCGGTATCCGGGTGCTGCATATCCCCCTGCTCATGATGCCCGGTCATATCCAACTCTGAGAGCCCGAACACTTTTCCTGCCGGAACAACCGTGCCGAAATGTAAAAGGTGTCCCAGTCGGCTTTGCACAAGACCAATCCTCTCGATCTGGTGGAGCGGGATTACATTTTCCACCTGGTTCCAGATACCTCCCGTGATGAGTATGGCGTCCCGGGTAAGGATATAGTGCAGGGTGCGGCGGAACGCTTCAGCCCCCGCAATGACAACCACTGCAGCAACAACACTGAACGGCTGGACCAGGTACGCCACCCACTGGAAGAGAGTGAGCAGGTACCCGGTAGAAAGTATCGGGAGATCCAAGCCCTGAACCATGACCAGAGCCCCGATTATGCTCAGGAGGAGTGTCAGGCATGCCCCGATCCAGATCTCGGGACGGTGGATTGCATCGCCCAGCCAGATGAAGAAAAGAAAGATGGCCACCGGTGCAAGGAGCAGCACGCATATCTCGATGAGTTGAGGCAGATCCGGCACCACGGTCTGCAGGGAGTGCACCAGTGAAGGGGGAAATCCATTCACCAGATCATGCAGGAGCATCAGGGCAATGAGCGAGAGACCTACCAGGATGATGGGGGTGAGGCCCAGCAGATATTTGTAGATAAAACCCTGCGGAGCCGGCTGGGTCGTGAGGATGACAGGGCCATACACCCCGACCATCTCCCGTTCTGTCCGTACCATATAGCGGGTATTTGAATAATCATTTATTTATAATTATCTTTATGAGGATTCGTTCATTTTGTCAAAAAACGGGAAAATAATAATCGAATTCATAAATGTTTACCAAAAAAAATGCTCCGGTACCGGAACGAAACGCTTATTCTCAAAC
>JBGOZZ010000126.1:0-4725 GCA_041480465.1 Methanoregula sp.
CGGCGTTCATCGCAGAGGGGATCATCAATATGCTATCTGGAACCTACGGTTTTCCATGTCCGGATACGAACACTCATTTCTCCAGAACATGAGAATGAAAAAGAAATAGTCAGGAGGGGATAAAACCCAAAAAAAGTTTCAGATATACCGTGCCTTCTTGGAGAGTTTCCGTGGAGTATACAGGGGCCTGAACGGCATTCCTTCTGTATCCTTGTGCACGGCTTCAGTCAGCGCATCGGTAGTCATCTGCTCTTTAAAGGATTTGTTGGGTTGCGACTTCTTTCGGATAGTAACGGTCAGTTTCCCGCTGGCGACTTCATCATCACCGACAACGATCACGTATGGAACCCAGTCCATGCCGGCTTCGCGGACTTTCTTTCCTACGCTCTCTTCACGGTCGTCGACATCACACCGCACACGGGCGGCGTTGATCGCATCGCAGATCCCGGCTGCAAATGCAGCGTGGCGCTCAGCGACCGGGACGACACGCACCTGTACCGGTGAGAGCCAGGTGGGGAGTGCGGGAACCGGCTGGGTGGAGATATTTTCGAGTATGGCGCAGATCACCCGCTCGATACTGCCGGTAGGTGAACAGTGAAGGATGGGGGGATGAACCACAGTACCATCTTCCTTGTGGTATTTGATATTGAACCGGAGTGAGCTCTCGACATCGATCTGGACGGTAGGGTTCTCGATCGGCCGCATCTGCCCGTCTATGGCTGCAAGATCGATCTTTGCGACCCAGTAATGGACCCGGTCGGAGAGGATCTCGATCAGCATCGGGCAGTCTGATTCTTTCACGATCTTCTTTACCCATGCTTCGTGGTGGGCATAGAAATCTTTCGTGCACCGGAACGCAGCGACAAGTTTTGTCTCGAAATCAAGCCCGGTCTGCCACCCCATGGCAAGCTGCTCCTCGAAACATTTCAGTGCTTCGGGCATGTCCGTGCAGAGGGAGTGCATATCGGGCATGGTGAAGGCACGGAGACGCTTGAGCCCGATCACTTCGCCCTTCTGCTCATGGCGGAACGAGTAGGTGGAGAGCTCATACATCTTCATCGGGAGATTGTTGGGCGAGATATGCATGTCCCGCATGATCGAAAACATCCCGAAACA
Organism: Methanoregula sp.; assembly: GCA_041480465.1. Lineage (GTDB taxonomy): Archaea > Halobacteriota > Methanomicrobia > Methanomicrobiales > Methanospirillaceae > Methanoregula. The sequence goes on from JBGOZZ010000126.1 coordinate 1,117, forward strand.
GGCAGCGAACCGCAGCATCATGTTCCGGTTATTCGACTTAAACCGGTACTGCCGTTCGCCGAACTTTTCTGCATGCTCAAAGATGGCCCGGTCGCCCAGGTCATACATGACCGGGGTCTCGACGGGTGTGCCGCCGTATTCAAGGACCAGGTGAAGCACGTAGTCAGCAAGGAGATCCCGGATGATCTTCCCCTTGGGCATCCAGCGAAGGCATCCGACATCACTCGCCGGTTCGTAGTCCACCAGCTCCTTTGAACGCATCAGGTCGACATGAGCTGGTTCTCCACCGGTCGGGACAGCAACCCCCAGTTCTTTTTTGACGAGGCAGCCAAACGGCGAATCGTCGAGGTACTCATGATAGTCGTGGGTTTTGCCGTCAGGAGTCAGCACGAACCAGTCATGCGTGACCTCTTTTTTCGCTTTTTTAATGGTCCCCTCTTCACCCGGCACAATGGTCTTTGAAAGCTCGGAGAGCGGGTGGCCTTTGCAGGAGATCTTGAAGGATTTATACCACCCGAACGGAGCCCGCTTGACCGTGAATCCTTCAGATTCCAGGCCGGCCCTGAGGGCGTTGAGCGTGGCGATCGCAGTTTCCGGCGAAGCAAGGTCACTGGAGAGATGGGCATACGGGTACACCACTATCTTATCGACATGCACCTGTCCGGCAGTCTTTTTGACCTCTTCGATTGCCTGGAGGACAACGCCTTCAAGGTCTTCCTCGTCTATCGATTCCACTGCACAGAACACCGTGAGCGCTTCGGTCTCCCTGTCGGAAAGGACAGAGCACTCCTCTGCCATCTTTGTCTTCTTTTTTGCTTCGTATTCGATATAATCTGAATGAATGAGAAGAAGTCGCATTGATTCATCTCCGATCCGGTGGGATCATCCGTATAAAATGAGAGTTGATTGTATATAGGGTTAATAGTAGTCCGGCAAAAAATGCATTTTTATGTCCGTCGGTGCGAGATCTATCTGATGTTGGTAGAGGCAAAAATTATCTCCTGTTCGCATGATAACGGGAGAGGGTTGCCTGCCGTTGATCGAGATATTTTGCATCTCCTTTCTTGTAATACGGGTTCTCGGCCCGTTCAGTGGTGTAAAAGACCAGCTGGCCGATCGGCATGCCGGCATACACCTTCACCGGCCGCGAGTTGACATTTGCCATCTCGAGCGTAATTGTACCACGGAAACCGGCATCGATCCAGCCACCGGTCTGGTGGAGTGTAACGCCGAGCCGTGCGATGCTCGATTTTCCTTCAATCGTGGCTACGATATTATCCGGAAGTTCAATGCATTCCAGGGTTTCGGCGAGAACAAACTGGCCGGGATTGAGGATGAAGGTGTCTACATGGATCTCTTCAACGTCAGAACATACGCTGTCCTGGTTGTAGGGGTCGATAACCTCACTGCTGCTCTTGTACCATACAAAATGGTTTCCAAGCCGGATATCCACGGAGTTGGGTTGCACCAGTTTCGGGTCATACGGATCGATTTTAATATGGCCCCTTGCGATGCGGTCAAGGAGCTGCCAGTCCACCAGAATCATTCATCAGGATATAGGTGCTGATGGGTCTTTAGGGCTTCTCCATCTTGTTAATTCCCCCTCTTTTATTGGTTCTGCATTATGGTTTTAAAAAAATCCATCAGATAATAAATTGTATACTTTTCATTCATGCGTGATTTCATGAGAAGCAGGATTATCTGCCACGGGAAAAAGTACGATAACTGCGCACAACATCTGTCACTTTTTATCAATCCTAATAAATCAACAATATAAAGACATATGACAATACATGTCAAAGCGATTTTTTTATATAACCATTTTTATATCACCCACAAGGAACTACCAATGAGATTATATATTAATAGCCTGTAACATCCTGCCGTCCATTCTTTATTTAAAATTATTATGCATTGCAACGATGCATGGCAAAGGTGCCTTGCATTATCTATATATTACTTCAAAGATAATAGGGGGATCAGGGTGAAGTCTACTGCGGTGAGGATACAAAATCCTTGCGATGTACACCCTTTTCGCGAAAGGAGGTATGTATGAAAAAAAATTATTTGGTATTAATTGCTGTAATGGCGGTTCTTCTCCTGCTTGCTGGAAGCGCGACCGCTTGGGGAGCAAGCGCTAATATTGCAGCTGTTGATGGATTGGGGGATGATGGCACAGCTTACGTACAATCCCCTAATATGGGGGCTGTACTTTTCTCGGATTATCCCGGGGTGTCTATGACCGCCGTTAGGTTTGCGGACGTCAATGCAGCAACCCTTGCTAATTATGATACCCTGTTCCTGTTTGCATGCAACCCGGATGTATTTTCAGATTCACAGAAAGATGATATTGTTGCATTCGTAAACAATGGCGGAAAACTCGTTATCTGGGATGCCGAGGACCCGGGTGCGGGTAACAGCTGGGACTACAGCTGGCTGCCCACCCAGTTTGCAACCAATTGTCCTGGTGCAACGGGTGACACAGGATATCCTATCACCATTGTTGAAGAGAACCAGCTATCTAAGAGCAATCCTCTCGATTCCTTGTATATCGATGTTGGCACACTGGGATCTCAATCAGATGCTGTCGCCGATTCGAACATCTTCACATCATATGTCCCGGATGAGTGGTGCGTTGATATGACAGCCACGAACTTTAACGACGTAACAGGTCCAGTCCATGTGTATACCAAGAGTTTCGGGCAAGGTATCCTTATCTACAGTGGTCTTGACTGGGATTATGCAAGCCAACTGTATTCACCGGTCACAGGCCCGATTCTGCAGAAGATTCTCCTTCAGGAATTCACGGCAGCCTCGTTACCCTGCAGTGTACCCATAACACCTACTCTGGATGTTATCAAGGTGGCTGACAAAACCGTGTACAATGTGGATGATACGGTCACGTTCACCGTTACGGTCACAAACCCGGGTACCGTTCCTGCTGAGGATGTTACCCTTACAGACTCACCGCCACCAGAAGTATCACTGTCCCAAACCGTCTATCCTCTGGGTGATATTGCACCCGGTAATTCCGCGAGTGTAGATATTATCGGTAAAGCAGTGAAAGAGGGCTGCAACTTGGAAAACGAAGTCGTTGCAACCGGTTTATTGGATGGAGATCCCTTCTTTAACGGTGGAGCCACGGCAACCTTTAGCATAGGAACAGCCTGTGGTCCGGTTTCAACTCCCGAGTTCCCGACACTCGCCTTACCCGTTGGAATGCTCCTCGGATTGGTGTTTGTTGTCTATTCAATCAAGAAAATAAAATAAAACACATAATGCGTAGGTATCGTGACCGGGAAGATTGTCACTGATATCTTTTTTTTTTTCAGTAATAATCATAGAATAAGTTTTCTGATACAATCGCTTGTGATTCCATGGTTTTTTTTATATAAATGGTGAAATTTTCTAATTTTTAACATAGAAATATATATCTGTTATATAAAAAAATAATGAATAAGGTAACAGAATGGCGTTTGTTTTTTTAGACAATACTCAATCGTATCTGAATATGATGGTGGTTGTATTTTTCATCGTGCCATTTTCCTTCACGATGTTTTCCCTTCCCACGATCATCCAGAAACTCAGGGAGAAGGGTAGTATTGTTCA
>JBGOZZ010000127.1:0-4660 GCA_041480465.1 Methanoregula sp.
GGATGAAGCCATCGGAGCGGTCTCCGATGCAATCCGACGAAGCCGTGCAGGGTTGCAGGACGCAAAACGTCCGATCGGATCCTTCATCTTCCTGGGAACGACCGGGGTAGGAAAGACCGAACTGGCAAAAGCCCTGGCAGAATTCCTTTTCAACAACGAGAACAGCATGGTGCGGATCGATATGTCGGAATACCAGGAACGGCATACCGTTTCGAGGCTTGTCGGAGCGCCTCCGGGGTACATAGGATATGAGGAAAGCGGGCAGCTGACAGAAGCTGTACGGAGAAAGCCCTATTCCGTGGTACTGCTGGATGAAATCGAAAAAGCCCACCCGGATGTGTTCAACATCCTGCTGCAGGTTCTTGACGACGGCCGTTTGACAGACAACAAGGGCCGTACGGTGGATTTCAAGAATACCATTATCATCATGACATCGAACATCGGGTCACACATTATCCAGGAAAACCTGGAGAATGTCACCGACCAAAACCGGGACGAGGTATTTGACCGCACCCGGCACCAGGTGTTCGAACTGCTCAAGAAGACCATCCGTCCCGAATTCCTCAACCGGATCGATGAGATCATCATGTTCAAACCGCTCACCAGGGCTGAGATCCAGACGGTTGTCGAGCTTCAACTGGGGATCATCCAGAAAATGCTCGGGAAGAACGATATCCGGCTCAGGGCAACAAAGAAAGCCATCCAGTTTATCGCCACCCGGGGCTTTGACCCGCAATTCGGTGCACGGCCGATCAAACGTGTGATCCAGAAAAATCTGCTGAATGAATTGTCAAAAATGATCCTGGAAGGAAAAGTGAATAAAGACAAGGAGATCGTGGTGGATGAGGAAGAAGGAAAGCTGATATTCAGGAATACCTGATCCTGAACCTGCAAGCTGTTTTAATGCATTTCTGATTCCGGATGATTTCCTGCTTCGAATGTTTGGGGCAGCTGTAATGATTGCCCCCAACCCAGGAAGAGCGTCAATTTTGCAATGATTTACTCGGAAAATCGTCTTTTGCTCGTTGGTAATTATGGAGGTCAAGGCCCCCATACCCCTTATTGCGATGAACGCCGCCGCCCCCGGCGGGGCGCCCCCGCGGCGGATTATGGCCGCTAAAAAGGGTAAACCTCCCTGCCCCGCCGTGCCTCGGAGAGGCCCTGAGGCGGGGAACCTTCGTAAATATTCAAATTTTTCATGGTATGGCGTGAACTCCCATTCTTCCCAGTTTCTTCAAAGCCGAAAAAAATATAAATCCGTGAAAAAATATTCGAAGATCCTCAGTAATGGCAGTATCCTGCGGTAACGCGTCCTAAAAAGGATGGAGATTCTTATTTTAGCGGGCTATCAAACTTTCAGGTAAAAGGATAATAATCCTGATAAACCTCGGGATCAAAGGACTACACTAACTTAAGAAAAACCGGTTGGATTCGCGGGGCTAAAAACCCCCTTTGCGGCAGAGGAAGGCGATTGAACAATGATACTCAAAGATTTTCTTGTCAGTTCGGGAACAGATGAAAGCCTGACGGAATTAATTCTCTTTTTGAGCAGGCAGGCTCAGCTGGTGAAGAGAGGATTCCTCGCAACATGCATGAAAAAATCTCCGGATGAATGTACCAGGAATGTATTCGGTGAAGAGCAGATGGCGCTCGACAAATACGCCGACAAGATCTTCATTTCAGGATTACAGGAAACACGGCTTGCCCGTTATATCGCAACAGAAGAACAGGAGCAGATCATCGAGATAGATAAGCCGAAGAACAATTTCGGGGTCGTCATCGATCCTCTTGACGGGTCCTCGCTCATTGACGTGAACCTTTGCACAGGATCTATCATTGGCATCTACCCGGGGCATGTGCTTGAGAAGGGGGCAAACATGGTTGCCGCCCTGTACATCCTGTACGGCCCTCTTACCGTCCTGACGTTAACGGCAGGAAAAGGAGTGCATGAATTCGTCCTGCATGATACCGGTGAATTTGTTCTGAAGGACAAAGACATTAAAATTCCGGAAGGGAAAATTTACGCACCCGGAGCCCTGAGGAGAGATTATCTCCCTGCCCATGCAAAATGGATCGAACATCTCGAGCAGGCAGGATATAAACTTCGCTTCAGCGGCTGTTTTGTTGCAGATGTGCACCAGATCCTCCACAAGGGGGGAGTGTTCACCTACCCGGGGTTCAAAGGCAAGGAAAAAGGAAAACTGAGACTGTTATATGAGGCAAATCCCATGGGAATGATCATCCATGAAGCCGGGGGGGCAATCAGTAACGGGAGGGCTGATATTCTCAATATCATGCCTGAAACTATCGATCAGATCACTCCAATCTACGTGGGTGGTAAAAAAGAGATCAGGCTGATTGAAAAGTTTATGGCTGAAGGATTATAAGAGAGGAATGATGTGTCTATGAAAGGAAGAGAAGATTATGGTCCAATCCCCGGTTCAACAATTCTTCGTGGCGTCTCCGGTCAGAAAACAATTGTTATGGCTGCGAATGCGCGAATTGCCACGGTTGCCCAGGGAATTTTCAAAGCAGCAAAAGATACCGATTCTGCAGTATTTCTGGAACTTGCCCGGTCTGAATGTGACCTGAACGGGGGTTATACTGGATTAACACCAAAGGATTTTTCAGAAAAGATGAGAGAAGCAGCGAAGGCTGTACAATTTGACATATGGGCCCTTCATGCAGATCATATCACAGTAAAGACCGGTTCCCCCTCGGAGATCGATCAGACAAAACAGTTGATCGACGCCCAGATCCAGGCCGGGTATACCTCATTTGCCATAGATGCCTCTCATCTCTTTAATTTTGAAGGAAAAACGGTCAGGGAAGAGCTGGAGCCTAATATCCGTGCTACTACCGAGTTGGCCCTGTTCATCAAAAACAGGATGAAAGGAAGGGATTTCGGGCTTGAAGTGGAAGTGGGGGAGATCGGGAGAAAAGACGGGCATGGGCTGATCCTGACAAAGCCAGCAGAAGCAGTTGAATTCATCAGTGCCCTCCATGAGAACGGGATATATCCGCAGGTGCTTGCCATCGCAAACGGGAGCACGCACGGGCATACCTACGATGAAAACGGCAACGTCGTCGAACAGCTCTCCATAGACATCCCCCAGACACGGGCAATCGCCCAGGCTCTCAGGGATAACAACCTCAGTGTCGGCATCGCCCAGCATGGTATTACCGGTACGCCGAGGGACCTCATCAACCTGCATTTTCCCAAGGGAGATATCATCAAAGGAAACGTCGGGACTTTCTGGCAGGATGTTGTTTTCTCCACGTTAAAAGTGTACGAACCTGCTTTGTACAAAGAGATCCAGGAATGGACCCTGGCAAAATACAAGGCGGCAAATCCCGGGAAAAAGGACAGCCAGATATTTGATGGCAACTGTAAGTTTGCCATAAAGGAATTTTTTAAAGACCTGTATTCCGTCGATGAAGATACAAAGAACGCTATCCAGGCGATGGCATATGCTGAAAGTCTTGTTTTTTTCAGAGCATTTGGATCCTACGGGTCTGCTTCACGCGTGAGAGCCTTACTGTAAAACCCAATACCGTAATATTTTAATATTACGGATATATCTCATACTGTGAATTTATTATGCAGAAGACGACGATTTCCGTCATAAAAGCTGATGTGGGAAGTTTCCCGGGACACTCCCGCACTCACCCTAAGTTGCTGGAAAAGGCAGCTAAGATGCTCAAGGATCAGGAGGGCAAGCTTCTTCTCGACTCATTTGTTACCCATTGTGGCGATGATCTCGAGCTGATCATGACACATACCCATGGTGTTGACAATGAAAAAATTCACAAACTTGCATGGGATATTTTCATGGAGTGCACGGCAATTGCAAAGAGCATGAAACTTTATGGAGCCGGACAAGACATGCTCGCTGATTCGTTCGCAGGAAACGTCAAGGCTATGGGCCCCGGTGTCGCAGAGATGGAGTTTGAGGAGCGGGGCAGCGATCCCGTCCTTGTTTTCATGGCAGACAAGACCGAGCCGGGGGCGTGGAACTTCTTCCTGTACAAGATCTTTGCCGACCCGTTCAACACCGCAGGTCTTGTTATCGACCCGTCGATGCACAATGGTTTTGTCTTCGAAGTGCACGACCTGTTTAAAAAGCGCCGTATCATGTTCAGATGCCCCGAAGAGATCTACAACCTGCTCGCCTACATCGGCGCACCCTCGCGCTATGTCATCAAGCACGTCTTTAAAAAGGATGGTACGATAGGTGCATCAACGAGCACACAGCGCCTTGCCCTGTTGGCAGGAAGGTATGTGGGAAAAGATGATCCGGTTATGATCGTTCGTGCCCAGAGTGGCTTTCCTGCTGTCGGGGAGGTCATCGAACCCTTCTGCACCCCTGTTCTTGTCGCAGGCTGGATGCGGGGATCACACCACGGTCCGTTCATGCCGGTCGGGTTGTGTGATGCAAACTGCACACGGTTCGATGGTCCCCCGCGTGTCATATGCATGGGTTTCCAGGTATCCGACGGGAAACTTATCGGTCCGGCCGACATGTTCGACGATGTCGGGTTTGATCGGGTACGGGCACGGTGCAATGAGATCGCGGATCTTATACGGGCACAGGGACCATTCGAACCTCACCGGCTCTCGCTCGAGGAGATGGAATATACTACCCTCCCGGCAGTTGAA
>JBGOZZ010000128.1:0-4654 GCA_041480465.1 Methanoregula sp.
CGGGAATCGGGATACTGTCTGAGAAGAAGTGAATATATTTTTTCAGCGTCCTGTTTTTTCATGAGATATGGGGTAGGGCGGATTCGAACCGCCGTCAAAGCGTCCCAAACGCTCTAGGATGGACCAGGCTACCCTACTACCCCGTGCCATCATACCTGTGTCGGGAACGTAAAAATACGTAATGGTTCCCGGGTCATGATCCGCCTTTTTAGAGCGGCAGGATCTTTTTCCTGCTCCCGCTCACCACGGTGCCGGTAAATTCTCCGGTGAGAATCGCGCGGGAAAGGTTCTCAGGATTATTCCCATCAATCACCACGAGTGGGATGTGACTGCGCTCTACTACCCGGGCAGCAACAATATCGAGCACGGTGTTGGAACCCGCGGTAAGCCCGGCCCCGCCAACGATCTGGAGCAGGTGTGCAGGGGTAAGCGTCTCAAAGCGCTCTGCTTTCCTGTTCTTTTTCGGGTCGGCAGAATAGATGCCATCGACTGATGTGACATTTATAAAAACCGATGCACCTACGCGTTCGGCAAGCACCGCTGCAACCGCGTCTGTCGTCTGCCCGGGGGTGATCCCTCCCATCACAACAATCTTTCCGGATTCGGCAAATTTTTTTGCCTCAGCATGACTCTCTGCCACTTTCGGGTAGGCCTTCTCCCCCAGCGCAGCGATGAGCAGGTTTGCGTTCAGCCGGGTGATCAGGATGCCGATCTCATCAGACGTACCCTCGTCAATACCAAGAGTGCGGGTAACGGCAATGTAGCGGCGGGCTTCACCGCCGCCGCCAACCACGACAAACAGGTGGTGGTGTGCTGCAATCTCCCCAAGCACCGGAACATATTCTTTGATCTTATTCTTCTCGAGGGATGGGATCAGGATTGAGCCGCCCAGAGAGATGACAACGGTCTTCATTGCACTAGTTTTTGTACCGGATGGTCATATAGAGTTGTTGAATATGCTCTGTTGTCCTGTCTGTAAAAGCCGGGATATCTTCCCGGTTGCCGGGGGGTATATCGGCCAGATTTACCTCTGCAAGAACTGCAGGTACCGGGGGTCGTTTGTCCTTGAGACCGATGATGAAGCCAAAACACCCGCGGGAGAGAAAGAACAATAACTCCTCGTGAGCACTATTTGCATTTGGGAGTCCTTATGCACGAAGCACGCCTGTACCAGAAACTTGAGAACAATACGGTGAAATGCGCACTCTGCAACCATCGCTGCACCATCCAGGAAGGCAAACATGGGATCTGCGGCGTGCGGCTGAATGAAAACGGCACGCTGTATGCGGCAACCTATGGGAAGATAAGTTCTGAAGCAGTGGATCCCATCGAGAAAAAGCCCCTCTTCCATTACCTGCCCGGAACGCTCTCATATTCGCTGGGAAGCATCGGCTGCAATTTCCATTGCCAGCACTGCCAGAACTGGCATATCTCGCGTGCGACCTTTGAAGATGCGACCCTGCGCTCACTTTCACCGGAAGAAGGAGTCCGGCGGGCACTTGCATCCGGCAGCGCGAGTATCGCATGGACGTATAATGAACCGGCCATCTGGCACGAGTATCCCCTTGATATGGGGACGCTGGCCCGCATAAAAGGGCTTGGAACTGTCTACGTAACAAACGGCTACATTACCGAAGAGGGACTCCGGGAACTCGCACCCATGCTGGGTGCCTACCGGGTGGACATCAAGGCATTCACGGATGATTTTTACAAAAAAGTCTGCGGTGCCCGCCTCCAGCCGGTCCTTGACTCCGCGGTGCTTGCACGGGAACTTGGCATGCACGTGGAGACGGTCACTCTTGTTATTCCCGGGCTCAATGACAGCAAAGAAGAGATGGAGTCCCTGATCCGCTGGGTCATCGAGCATCTCGGCCCGGCAACACCGATGCATTTCTCCGCATTCCATCCGGATTACAAGATGACTGACCGGGGTGCAACACCTGCTGCGACCCTCGAAAAGATCTGCAACCAGGCAAAAGAGCTCGGGCTCCGCTTCCCGTATGTAGGAAATGTGTATAACCACCGGTACGAGAACACCTACTGCCCGGCCTGTGGGGCAACGCTTATTGAACGGCAGGGATTTTCGAGCACGATCCACAAACTCGAGGGGCAGCAATGCACGGATTGCGGTGAGAAGATCGAGATCGTACGTAATGTCCCAAAAACAAGTTCCTGAACCACGGTTTATTGCCGATCGGATGCTCGGTACTCTTAGCCGGTACCTCCGGTTCATGGGATATGATACGGTGAGTGCCAACGGGTTTACCGGAGGAAACACAAAAGAGGATACCCTGCTTCTCGAACTCGCCGTGCAGGAGAACCGCATCCTGCTCACGAGAGATACCGAGCTTGCAACAAGGGGAAAGGAGCGGGCGGTCCTGATTGTTTCCGATGACGTGATGGAACAGGTCCGGCAGCTGATTGATCATGATCTGATCGTGAGAAGGGTGATGATGACCCGCTGTTCCCTGTGCAATACCCTGCTGATGGAAGCAACGACAGATGAGATTAATAGTGCGGACTACGCCCCCCGGGATAAGACGGGGCTTACCTTCTGCTGGTGTGAGAAGTGCAGGAAACTCTACTGGAACGGATCGCACGGAAAACACATCTCGGAAAGGATTGGCCAGGGAGATGACCCGGGTTACCCGGAAAAATCACCTCATCTGACCTGATGTAATCGGAACCCTGCACGCGCTCCGATTGGTGTCTGACAATGCAAAACGGGGGCCGTATCGGGCCCCTCTTCACAAAGTCCACGAATTATCGTTATTTTGACAAACTGACGATTTATATGAGACTCATAGTAGTGATTGGTGACCGTTTGGTACCAGAAACCTGCGCGCCCTGAGTCCGATGCAAAGCTACCTGCTTCAGAAACCAGCCCATGAGGCTCTGACGGGAATTCCTTCGGTTGCTGGTTAGAACTCTTTTGTTTAGGTCTTTCCTAAAAAAATAGATCCTTTCGAGGATTACCCGCCTCAGGGCCTCGCCGAGGCACGGCGGGTCCGGCAAGATTTTTAGAATTTGGTCACTGATCCGCCGCGGGGGCGCCCCGCCAAGAGCGACGGTGTTCATCGTAATTCTGGAATTTTAGAGGTCCCTTATTTCCGGGATTCAAGTGCGACTCTTTATTTCTTGCGTTCCAACGAACCTTAGAACGTGAAAATTACAAATCTAAAGGAGAAATTGTCAAAATAAAAAATATTATTTGGGAGGTTTCTGGGGTTGTAACAGCTGGACTTCCCGGATTATCTCCCGGTGGAACACGAGAAGCATATCGCTGATCATACCGAACATAAAAATTTCAATACCAACCACTATCAGGAGCACGGTAAGTATAGTGAGGGGAATGTGATCTATCCCACGCAACCATTCGAGCAAAACATAAATTCCCGTCAGAATACCAAGAAACGATGTAAAAACCCCTATCATCCCGAAATAGAACAGGGGGTTGTTCATCCTTGCAAGCCGGTAAATTGTGCTTACAATACGGATGCCATCATGAAACGGGGAGAGTTTCGTTCTCGTCCCCGGGCGGCGGGAATATTTAATCGGCACAACCATAATGTTTTGTCCGTTCCGGACTGCTTCAACCGAGATCTCAGTTTCAATTTCGAAACCTGTCTCCTTTAAGTTCATCTGCTTTATAGCACGATGGGTAAATGCTCTGTACCCGGAAAGAATATCGTGAAGATCACGGCTATGAGCAATCTTGAAAAGAAGATTTACCATTTGATTTCCAAAAAGATTGAGACGCGAGAATGAGCCTTCCTCTGCGTTGACAAGCCGGTCCCCGATGACCTGATCGAACCCCAGGAACAGGGGAGTGAGCATTTTTTCTGCATCTCTCGGTGCGTATGTGCCATCGCCGTCGAGCATAAGAATATACGGTTGTTCGATGATTTCAAACGCTTCAATGATGGCATTTCCTTTACCTTTGCCTGACTGTGTACTAACAGTCGCACCGCCCTCACTCGCGACTTTAACCGTGTTATCAGTACTTTTACCATCTATGACAAGAATATTGTTGTATCCCGATGCCCTGAACTCACTAATTATCTTCCCAATCGTCAGATCTTCATTTAAAGTTGGAATTAAGATGCAAACCTCATCTTTTTCAAATTTCATTAACATAGTATTTTTAATCGGGTAACATAAGTGCTTCTATGCATATCCCGAAAAAAGGGCTTCGGGCGCTGGGTATTGCAGAAAGCTACACCGGACGATCTGTCTCAAAACTCGCAGGAGTGGTAATGCGAAAAGATCTCCGTATAGATGGTTTTATTTTTTCAACGGTCACTGTCGGGGGGATGGATGCTACTGCATCTGTTCTCCGGATGGTGGATGAGCTTGAACGCAGCGATATAAACGTAATCATGCTCTCGGGATGTGTAATTGCGTGGTTTAATGTTATCGACCCTGCAAAGATTGCACAGGAGACCGGAAAACCGGTGATCTGTGTTACCTATGAGGAATCGGATGGACTTCTCGAGGATATCCGTCACCATTTTCCTGAGGATATCCAACGAATCTCCGCGTACAGGAACCTGGGAGAACGCATCAGGGTAGAACTTCATACAAAGCAGACGATCTTCATCAGGTGCTGGGGGATTGAGGTCAGTGACGGGGCACGTCTCTGTAATGATTTCAC
>JBGOZZ010000129.1:0-4592 GCA_041480465.1 Methanoregula sp.
AGCATTACTATTTTATACAGAGGCATCGTTTTATATTAGTCAAAAAATAATAATTCAAAATGGAGGAATGTTCAAATATATCATATAAATTACATTTTACCGTTTTACACAGTATTACCGATATTAAAAAAAGTAGCACGAATTGTTATATATATTATAAATTTTTTTGATTTTTGTGTGCGCTTCATATAAAAAATGTGAGGGTAAAGGAGTTTCCCGGGTAAGGTTAAACCGGATCTTCCTCACGTCATTTGCAGTGCGTTATTTCGTTTGAAAAAGAAAATCAGATCTTTTTGTACAGATTACCGTATACGACCTGTCCTTTCCTCTTTTTATGACGCTCTCCTGTGTCGCCGATATAATGGGCAAATTTCCCTTTAACCCCGTCGACCTCCATCTCCTCATCGCCCGCTGGTTTGAATCCTGGCATCATGACGTCAATTGTGCCAAAGACAAAGACAGTACCTCCAACCATCTGTCCGCCAATTTTGGTCTTGGCATTTCCTTTGATAATGACTTTCCCCCCTTCGGCATGAGTACAGACATGTACATCTGCATTTCCGTTGATGATCATCTCGCCGCCGAGCATGTACATGCCGATGTCGGAACCGGCATTTCCTTTCACGAGGATCTTACCGCCTGCCATGCCGCGCCAGTCACCGCGGTATGCTGCACCAAGGTAGTTGCCTGCATTGCCTTCAATAATGAGTTCGCCGCCCTTCATGGCAGTTCCTGCAAAAGCATCAACATTCCCTTTGACCAGCATCTTGCCGCCGGTCATCCAGCCACCTGCATACTGGTCAGTACTGCCTTCCACGGCAAGTTCTCCGGCACTCATCTTGAACCCGAGGTACTTGACTTTTTTCACGTCTCCTTTGACAATAATCTTCGTGTCAGCGGCGGTTGCACCTGCATCGCCGCTTATATCGAAATACTTGCCAAGAGTTGAGGTTACATTTCCTTCATGCACGTGAAGGTCACCGATCTGTGCTGCAGTTTTTCCTGCAAATGTATCGGGTGATACATTGTCCGCCTCGAGGTAGAGTGCGGGCGGGTTTTTCATGGTAATAGTTACGGTTTCCATGGTCCACACCTACACCTGTGTTGCATCAACCTCTAGGGCATACGGGTTGGGGACAAAGTGGTGTCCGAGAGCTTCGTAGTTCGCCTGGGTCATGCTGTAATATTTCAGGAATTTTTCGGTGATGTCACGCATGACCTGCGGGTTGTCCTTCACTTTGACATTGACCCAGAGCGTACGCTTGTTGCCGTTGCTGACAATCTCGCCGTTCGTAACAACTTCGACTCCGCTCTTGAAGACATGCGCACAGCGTGAAAATGCCTTTTCAATATCGTCAGGGTTTGCCACCGGCTTGTCCGGGTTAAGGTTATACACGGCAACATCTGCATCCATACCTGGTTTCAGTCCTCCGCACATGCCGGAAAGTCCCAGTGATTTTGCCGGCCCGGCCCGGGTCATCTGTGCAAGCTCATAAAGCGAGATCTCGCGGTCAAGGGTGCCGATGCTGGTTTGTGAAAGAACCTTATCCTTGTGCTTGAACGCATTGACCTGTGCTTCACGGGCTTTGGCTGACATCAGCCACTTGATCACCCGCGGGTACCGGGTAAACGGACCTGCGTTCGGGTGGTCGGTGGTGATGTAGCAGCGCATGGGATCCTTCATCATCAGGGCAATTTCAAGACCAATCGCCCACTGGATGGCACAGACCGAGATATTCGGACTGTATATATACGGAACTACACCGGATCCGGTTTCCAGCTCTACATCGATATTTGCCCATTTCAGATTGTTGAGCCCGGTCAGGTGGTGCTCGAACGGACCGTCGGCGGTCATGGTCGTGGTCTCATCGAGAGTTACGTTACCCGTGTCGATAGTGATGTTCTTGTTCTTGTTGACATAGTCCGTGACTTCTTTTGCCTTGGACTCAAAGTCGCCCCAGTTGGTTCCGCCATAGGAGTGGAACTGCGAATGGGTGAGGTGCATGACCTGTTCACGGCCGAACTTGTTCCTGGCCTTGTAGCCTTCGGCAAGTTTCAGCGTATCGAGCGTGGTCTCGTAACAACCCGGGTTTCCGAGATTGTTGGGGTGAATGTGCAGGGAGTGCGGGAGTCCGAGGTATTCATTGGCCTCAATGAGTCCGGTGATAATTTCAGCGGGGGTGATATCGAAGTACGGGACCGGGTCGTTCACGGAAAGACAGTTCAGTCCCCATGCCCATGCTTCTGTTCCGCCGGGGTTAACGACCTTGACAGCGTATCCCTTGGTTGCCCGTATGAGCCATGCGATATATGCAGCAGTATTCTCAACCTCTTTGTTTTTGAGATATTCCATCACAAACCAGTTGTTGCCAAAGACCGGGAATGCCGCCTCATCAATGATCGGCGTATCACGGATCTCCTCATGCACGTGACGGGAGAAGAGCGGCGGCATCGCTGCTTCCATCGCGGTTGTATATCCCATCTTGGCATACTCATAGCCGGTCTTGAACGTCGTCGGGATGGATGCCCCGCCGCCCATCCGTTCCATACCCTTTGTGGGAGTACAGGTGAAGAGCTTGTCTTCAGGACGGTAGATTCGCCCCATATTCACTTTTGGTCCAGCAATATGGGCGTGGATCTCTATGGCACCTGCCATAACGGTCTTGCCTTTGGCATCGACAATTTTTGCACCGGATCCAACTTTGTCGACAATCTTGCCGTCCTTGATGGCTACGTCCGCTTTGTCCCCTTTGATGCCCTGGACCGGGTCAAATACGTTACCATTCTTGATGATATATTCTGACATGGTTATGCTGCCCCCTTAAGTTGTCGTACCCGGTCGCGGACCTTGATGAGAAACTGTTCATCGGTGAGCATACCCTCTGGTGGCTCAACAACCTTGCGGCAGTCGATCGGAACATTGTCCATACGATAGCAGTTTCCGCCAACTTCCACACCGTTGAATGCCACCGGGACATGCAGTTTCGAGACACCAGTTGTTGGTGTGAGATGGGGATCAACACAAACCGAAGGTATGTGTGCGAATTGCTTGACAGCACTGATCGGGAAGTGGGCGCCGGGATCGCTTCCTATGGTGAACATCGCGTCCACTTCTCCCCGTATGAGCAGGTCAATAGTGCTGGTGTCACCGGGGTTATAGCGAGCAAATCCCCTGGTCAGGTCTACGGCATAGGGGAACCCGAACTGCCATCCAAATACTTCACCGGAACCGGTCACATTGTAATGGCCGCGCATCGGCATGATCGAGAATTTCGTATATTCGTTGAGATCCTTGGTGACGGCAATTGCCGCATCGATGTTGTGGTTCTTGCCAAGCGACTGGGTCACACCCATACCGAAGAAGATGATCCCGAACCGCCCGCTCTTCATCAGGTCTGCAACTTCCCGGATCTTTTCCTTGGGAATACCGGCTACGACATCGGGGAGCCATTCTCCCTTGAAGGCAACGCGGAGTGCATCGAGCAGCTCATAGTCCTTGCCCTGTTCCACCTGCAGGTGGACGTCAGCCATTTTTGCTGTATCGGTTACACGGGGGTCAACGACTATCATCTTCCGGCTCATCTGTCCCTTTACGGTGAAATAGCCGCGGGGGAAGATGGAGTACCGGGACATGTGCCGTGGATGAGCGTGTGCCGGGTTACAGCCCCAGAAAATGACACGATCTGCACGGTTCTTGATTTCCCCGAGGGTACAGGATGGGAGACCGATATCCTGTATCGCGATCAGTGAGGTGCCATGGCAGGTGGCTGCGGTATTGTCACAGCATGCACGGGTTATCTCGGCAATCTCGTTACCAACGCTTTGCGCTTCGCAGTTGGTGGAGCTCCAGCCGAACATGAGGGGTTTTTTCGCCTTTGCCAGCATCTGGGCGGTATATTCGGCTGCCTCATCATAACTGATCTCTTTCCATGTCCCGTCCGGCTGGTGCATCCTTGGCCGGGTAACACGATCCTTGGACTGGGAGTGCAGGAATTTTTCAGTGCCGATGACGCAGGCGTTGTAGACTTCGAGAAGCTGTTTTCCGTCATCCGATACAACAACTTCCACGTCGTCACAGAGCGTCCCGCAGAAAGGACAGATGACATCTGTTATGATCTTTGTCATCTCATTTCACCCCACATAGTTTCTGCACCAGTTCTATACCAAGAAGCACAGGTTCGTTCATCGCTACGTCAACTTTCACCGGCACGCCTTTGAATGTCGGCATACCGGTTGAGTACGTGTTCGGGTCGATAATAGCGTTCGCCCATGGTCCCATGGGGATAAACCCAAGGCCCGGGTGTGGACCCTGGGTGGTCTCGATTGCTTTCACGATAACGCTGCCGTGATCGCTCGTCACCTTGACATTGGTGTTTTTCCATGCCCCAAGTTTTTTCAAATCTGACGGATCAAGTTCGATGATCCCAGCGGCTGTGCGATAGGCAGGTTTCTCCTTCCCGCCTTCAATCGCAACACCCTGCTGGATGCTCCGACCTGATATCAGGTTCAAGTTTATCGTTGCCACTGACTATTCCTCCCTATTTATTGAATTCGGTAATAGGGCTTGGTCCGAGCTCGTTGATTGTTTTCAC
>JBGOZZ010000130.1:0-4583 GCA_041480465.1 Methanoregula sp.
AGCTGTATGGTACATCCCTCCTTGCAATGAAACCCGGTCAGCCCGATCCCTCAACAGAACTCCTGGAATCGTTTGCCCATATCGTTGCGATATCGCTCCGCAGGGATCGCGATGAGGGTAGGAAGTGAATGGATGGGAATATTTCATACGGTGATGTTATCAATGAGTGGTGGGCAGGGATGCCCAGGTAAATACTCGATGAAATTCAGCTGAATGTCAGTTCCTGAGAAAGACTTGTGCATGCCGGTTGTCCTGCCCACAGTTCAGTAAGGTATCCTGCTGTTAAATGTCGTGCGAATCAGGTGGATCAATGGTGCTCCACCAGCCACATCCATGGTAGGTACAAATGAAATTGATTGTTC
The DNA here is from genome assembly GCA_041480465.1 of Methanoregula sp. Lineage (GTDB taxonomy): Archaea > Halobacteriota > Methanomicrobia > Methanomicrobiales > Methanospirillaceae > Methanoregula. The sequence continues at coordinate 363 of JBGOZZ010000130.1, forward strand.
TCCAGCAGACTGAAACAGGAATATTTATCGCGACAAAAAGATAGTGAAACAGTATGCCAAAATTTTGTCCGAATTGCGGGGCAAATTTACCAAATCCCGATGTAAAATTTTGTAACGATTGTGGCACTCAAATAATTTCCACACCACCACCTGTTGATAGTAAAAAACCAGAGGAGGTACGTAGTGAGGAGAAAAGCCCATGGGTGGCGACCTTATGTTCATTTTTTATTCCCGGATTGGGTCAGGTATATAATGGAGATACGGAAAAAGGCATCGCCGTATTTTTCGGAACGCTCATCGGAGTTTTTCTTCTCTTCATCCCAGGATTACTTGTCTGGCTGTTCGGGCTCTATGATGCTTACACAACAGCAAGAAAAATGAATGCCGGGGAAATTCCCTTCAAGCCGACGAAAACCGCTCATATGATCATATTTTTCATTTTAGCGGTTATCATAACAATTGTTGTTGTATTTTTAGTTTTTTTGTTTGTTTTGGCGAGTATTTTCGCTCCGATGGCGGTGCATCCAGTTAGGTAGTGTAATTATTTTTAACATATTCCCAGACAGGGGCGGTGCGTTGATGGGTTGGTAATACGCTGCGGTGGCAAACAGAGATGCACTGAACAGGAGGAATAAGAAGAATGACCATGACTGTATCATTTTTTCTTGCTCCTACTACTTCGGAATCTTATTCATCGTCTCTTCACGATACTATTCTACAGAGATTTCAATGGCTCAATCTTCAAACAATACCACACTGGATATCACCACCCTTGAGGGATGGCTCTGGGAGGCCGCTTGTAAAATCCGTGGGGAGATCGATGCCCCGAAATACAAGGATTATATCCTCCCTCTCATTTTTCTGAAGCGGTTATCCGATGTATTTGATGATGAAACGAAAAAACTGGAGGGCAAATATGGGAACCGTGAGCTTGTGGAAAAAATCCTCGCGGAGGATCATCAGCTTGTCCGGTTTTATCTCCCACCTGAATCCCGGTGGGATGCGATTGCTCGAAAAAGCACGGGTCTCGGCGAACATATTACTGACGGAATGCGATCCATCGCACGGGAGAATCCCAAACTCCAGGGCTCGATTGACATCGTCGATTTCAACGCAACGGCAGCAGGACAACGGATCATAACTGATGATTCACTAAAAACGTTGATCGGGGTCATGGGAAAACACCGGCTTGGTCTGGCAGATGTCGAGCCGGACATTATCGGCAGGGCCTATGAGTACCTGCTCCGGAAATTTGCGGAAGGATCGGGACAGAGTGCAGGTGAGTGTCCTGAACCAATACCCCCACTGGAGAACCAGTGAACAACAGGCCCGCAATGTGAAACAAGAACTATACACGGTCATCCTGCAATCCGGAAACCGTGACATCAAAGAGATTAAAAAGATCGTTGACCAGATCATGAGCGTTCTTAAACGGGCAGTTACATGATCTCACCAGAATCCTTCAAACGATTGGTGGGGGAATGGGCGAAAACCTGCAAAGTCGAAATAAAAGAGATCCACCTGCGAAAAATGAAGAACAAATGGGCGAGCTGTTCAAGTAAGGGCAGGTTAACATTCGACCGGGCAATTTTACGACAATCCAAAAACGAGCGGACAAAGATTATTGTCCATGAACTGCTTCACTTGAAATACCCAAATCACGGTAAGATGTTCCGGGCGCTGTTGAAAGCATATACTGAGTAAATTGAGCCGGAGCGCAAAATTCGATTGATGCCTTTCAATACTATCATATTATTTGCATGATCTAAACCCATGTACCATATATAAGAAAACATAAGAGGACCCCCTATGACAATCTTAGTTGACGATACCACCTGCACCCGCTGCGGGATCTGCTCTGTCGTATGCACGATGAGGATTATTGAACCTGCTGATGAGACAACCTTGCCCAAGATCAAAGATGCCAAAGCCGGCATGTGCATCGCCTGCGGGCACTGCGAGGTGAGCTGCCCGTCACAATCGCTACTTTTGGATGTTCGCCCCGACGAGCGGGTTATCCTACCGGCTGGGGCCGGCACTCTCGCTCCAGACGATCTCGGGATTTACCTGAAAAAACGACGGTCGGTCCGGCATTACATGAAAGAACCGGTGCCAAAGGAGACGATCGAAGCTGTGCTGGACATCGCCCGCTACGCTGCATCGGGAGGTAACGCCCAGCCTGTGCAGTGGCTGGTCGTGCACAATCCTGCCGAAGTCCAACGGCTGGCGGGACTGACGATTGACTGGATGAAGACGATTACGAACAGCAGCCACCCGATGAGCGGGTATGTGCCTTCCCTGATCGCTGGCTGGAACCACGGGTACGATCCGATCTGCCGGAATGCACCGCATCTCGTGATCGCCCACATCCCTGAGGGAAATCCTGGTGCCGCGACCGACGCCATCATCGCTCTTACGCATTTCGATATCGCTGCACCTGCGTTCGGCATCGGTACCTGCTGGGCCGGGTTCCTGTCGATTGCCGCTGCATCGCACGAACCCTTGCAGAAAGCACTGGGCCTGCCGGCGGGACGGAAATATGCTTACGGGCTTATGTTCGGTCATCCGCAGTACAAGATTTACGGGATACCGCGACGGAATCCGCTCCAGGTCACGTGGCGGTAAGGCTTGCACTCCAAATATAGGATAGAATGATTCTCGGCGAACTATAGGATTCAAAATTAATTTTTTCAAGGAATTTCAGGAAAGAAATTCCACGTGCATGGTCAATGAGAACAGGTATATTTCCTGTTGCCGTCTTTCTGGACAGAATATTGATTGGTTAAGACCAAAACAGGGAGTCTCTCATTCCCCATACCCTAGGCCATAAAAGGTCGAGTTTTGCCTTCCAATAGGTGCTATTAGCGGTCATTTTCAGCTCCGAAATAGCCTCCTACAGCCAAATGGGCAGAGAATCGTGGGATTCTCAAAACAATAGTGTCGTTTTTCACCGAATTAGTGCCAAAAAGACTTCCGGAACGGGAAAATGGAGGCTGGATGGGGGAGATCCGGGGGTATCTCCCGGGAGGGTCTTGTGAGATCTGAATGATGATCCGGGCTTTGATCAAAACACCCATTTTTCCACACCCCCCATACCCCAGGCCATAAAAGATCGAGTTTTGCCTCCCAATAGGTGCTATTAGCGGTCATTTTCAGCTCCGAAATAGCCCCGGACAGCTGAATTGACAGAGAAATGAAGGATTCCCAAAAGAATGGTGTCGTTTTTCGCTGAATTAGTGCCAAAAAGCCCCCCGGGACAGCGAAACGGAGGCTGGATAGGAGAGATCAGGGGGTATGTATACCTGACTCTCCGGGGCGTATAAAAAAGGGAAGATCATTTCACCATCACCAGAGCAGACCCCATCTTCTTTTTACGCACCGCTCTTTGAGTCCGGATAACTTCAACGAATGAATTCTTCTGCGTTGTCCCATCCTGGCAAATCTCCACGATACCGGTATCCCCGACACGGAAAAACCTCCAGATACCATACCGGGAATAGATCCAGAGTTCCCTGATGATGAGATCCGAAGAGGGAAATGATCGGATCTGCCCGAGTGTATCCTGGAACTCTCTCTCGATCTCTTCCCGCGTACCGCGGATGCGCCGGGCTTTCCTGACCCGGACAAAGACAAGCGTGCCATTGCCCATGATCATGAAGTCGCATACACTTTCCATGCTCTGCAGGAAGGTCATTACTATCCCCCGTGCCATGGCGACATGGATTGCATCACCCAGCCCTTTTTTCGGCAGCCTTCCCCGGGTCATATCGCACCTCCGGAAACGCCGTCACAGCTGGCGCTATCACTGTTGGTTTCCGTTGGATGACCAGACGGAGGACGCCGGGAACGTCCTGGCCTGAGTTCTCTTTTTAGCGATTTTGTCCTGACCGTAATGGTGTAGCGGTGCAGGCAGACCCTCTTCACGCTGATACGGTTGACCCTCCCGCCCTGCCGGTGTATCTGGCGGGCGATGGCATGGGGGATGAGATAGAGCGGGAACCCGGTCTCGGTTGCAGATCGGCGTGCCGTCATTTCGCCTGCTCCCGCTCTTCGAGCCTGGTGAGCCGTTGCTCGAGACGTTCGATCTTCCTGTTCTGCCGCTCCGCAACCCGGTCCTGCCTGTCGGCAAGGAAGAGAATCATATTCCCCCTCATGCCGGAATAGCTTGTGTTCTCCTCCTCTCTGGTGACGGCCTTACCTGATGCAATCTGGTCCGGTTCC
>JBGOZZ010000131.1:0-4576 GCA_041480465.1 Methanoregula sp.
TATCTGATCCCGTATCTGGGTGTTCATATCAATTTTATTAAATTGTTTGCTTTCATACAAACGGGTATGGATCTGTGCCATCGTATCAATTTTCATCATCATATCCATGAGGATACTGGTAGTTGCCGGGTCCTGGGACCGCTTCCGCGTCATATCGAGCAGTCCTGATACAATCTGGAGATTATTTTTAACCCTGTGGTGAATCTCGCGGAGCATCACTTCTTTATCCCTTAAGGATGCAAGAAGATTTTCTTCTGCCTGTTTGCGATCGGTGACATCCCGGAAATTCCAGACCCTGCCGACGACGGCATTCCCGATCTTCTGGGGTTTTGAATATCGTTCAAAGATCCTTCCGTCATTCAATTCCAGCATGTCATAGCTCTCACGTTCCGGGTGTTCAGCCAGTTCGTTGATGCGGGCTATATAGCCCTCGGGATCTTTTAATTCTCTTTTTACATATTCGACGATAGTACTACGTTTTTTGGATCCCAGGACCGAACCCGGTATATTCCACATGTTCACATATTTCCTGTTATAACTGGTGATCCTTCCCTCTCTGTCAACCACAAGAATTCCATCAGCTGTTGATTCGAGAGCAGCGTTGAGTAATGACAGCGTCTTTTTGGTTGTTGCTTCGGCCAGTTTCCTCTGCGCGATCTCCTCTTTCAGCGCTGCATTGTCATGTGAGAGTTCTGCTGTCTTCTTTTTTTCAGGTATATCCTGACCGCAGACGGGTACGCTGTTTTCGTTTTCCAGTGGTCTGAACGTGAACATGTACGAGTTCTCCCCGGCCTCAATCTCAGTCCTTAACAAGGTAGCATTGAAAAGTGCTTTATTGACTGTTCCTTTGACAAGATCAAACATTGCATGACCGATAGTTATCCCCCATTTCTCAAGCAGGGGGTACGCCGCAGGATTTGCAGAGATAAGAATCCCTTCTTTTGAGATTCTCATCACAGGTAACGGATTTTGATCCGGAATTTTGTTGGGATTCTGAATTTTCACGTTTACTTTCGGCCGTGCAATGGCTCTTTCGACTATATTTTGAAGCCGGGCAAACTCTGTCTCATATCCTTCCCCTTTTAACAAAAAATAGTCTGCACCAAGGTTTAATGCCTCAATGACCGTATTTTCTCCCACGGATTCAGAGAAGAAGATGAAAGGAACTGTAGTATCCTGTGACTTCAGGGCTTTCAATAATGTAATTCCGTCCGGTTGTCCGGATACGATGACATCAAATGTCTGGGTTTCAAGACTTATCAGAGCATCTTTCAACGATACAGCAGAACAAACTGAGAAACTGCCATGTTTTTCAAGATACTGTCGGGTTTTTTCAAGGAGGTTTTTATCAGTATCTTGATGCAGCAGGTATATCATCGATATTCTTTCCAAAGAATTTATTTTAAAAGTATGTACCGATAGAATATCAAAGAATCAGATATAATTTTCCCTGATCTTCAAAAATTGAGACATGGTCAGAGATGCAGCTGTTCTTTGGCAATTCTCTCTTAGTTCTCTCTTTAATATCCCAGTGCCTCCTTGACGAGAATCAGGATAACTCTCCCCTCATTTTTTTCATGCGAGAATATGACACATTTTCCTATCATGCTGGGTGTTCCATACGCCCTCTGTGCCCGGGCATTCTCAAGCGGATAGGCATACTGCCGCACACGGTTTAATGCATCCTCAAGATTTGGGACGATCTTGTTAATACCAACCACCAGTATAAGGTGACCTGCAGCAAAAGGCCATGCCCCGACCCGGCTTCCGCTTGCATCACACGCAACGATCTCTCCGGTCTGGGCAATTGCATTTGCACTTGATATGAAATAATCCGCAGCAACGGATTTTCTCCGCAATTCTGCCCGTTTGTTATCATTATTTTCCGCAGTTATGACAGTATGCATCAATTTCCAGCCAGACTGGTTTCCTGAAATATAATCCTCGTACCCTATCTCGATCAGGGTGGTCGAAGAACCATTCATTACTTCAGCACCATCTGGGATGACTTTTTTGAGGACCGCCAGGGCATCATCAGCGCTTTTTGCGATGATGACTCTTATCCCACGACTCTCTATGGCCTTTGCTGTCTTTTCTACGACCTCATCTTTCGGGATAGCATTCCATGTTCGGGGATCCACCCTGGCTTCCTGCATGAGGTTTACCGCACTGTATTGCGTGATTTTCGCCATCTTTGTAATTCCCATCCAATCTTACTCGTTTGTTGTTATTAAAAATTTAGCAACATTATAGAATCTGAAAAATACAAATTGCGGTGCCTCCATATCGATGGCTCATTATCATGTATCGCGTGGAAATATTAAAATCCGGAAAAATATTTTTCAGGGAAGGAACTGAATTGATACCATCCACCGCGAAATAACTGGTCAATTTGCGTACCAGCTCGTGTTCAGTTACTGACCCAATCCAAATCTGACGCCGATAATACCAATAATGGAGAAATGGGCTGAATCTGGTACCGGTACACGTGCTCGTTGGTGTAAACCGGGGTATCTCCAAAACCTCAGTCCGGACGGTCAGGAAACCGATTTTTGTTTTTTTTATTTCCAGGAAAATTCCGGTCCGGTATAAAAGTCACGATGTCCGAGATAGTTTTGTGCCTGGTATTTTTTTGCCTGCAGCCGGTTTCCTTTCCATGTATTTTGTGTTGAGGCAGCGAACAAGTTGAAATTTTTTTATCTTTTTATCTGATCTTTCCTTTCTCCAAGAGATGACACTCAATATTTCTCTTATTCACTATTGTAATCAGTCTGGCAACATCAGTTTCAGACCAATCAAAACTGCCCTGGAATTTCTAACATTTTTATTTACGGTCCGCATGATCTTGATAAAGGTTTGATTTCATCTGAGATTCGAGATTTAATTTTTGCCAAAAAATATATATTTTCAGAAACGGGTTAAACAGTCTGTCTGATGTGTTGAAAAAAACTCATTTGGACAGGAGATTGTGATGGGACCATCTGAAGGAAAAATGGGTATGGAACATGGAATGGGAGGAGAACAGGGAACAGACCACATGAAAATGATGTGGGAAAAACTTGACGAGAAGACCAAGAAGATGGTTATGTCGCGGATGCTTGAGGAGAAGATTATGATGAAGGAAGCATGGATCAAGCACCTGCAGCACAAGATAGAGACAATGAAGATGATCAAGGTTGCAATGGACAAGATGTAATATTCGATTTTCTTTTCCTCTGGCGGAATCTTTTTATTTTTTTATTAAAAAAACCAACCCTTGCATCGCTAAAGTTTCCCGTATTGTTTCAATTTTTAAATCAAAATCTGCTTTTTGGGCAAGACTCTTTAATATCTCATACTGAACCCCTGACAGGGATGGACGAATCCCTTTAAACAGTCCACAAATGATTCAGGAGGTGCTGAAAGAATGGATGTAAATAAGTTGTATTCACTGCCGAAATTGCCCTATGACTATGATGCCTTAAAACCATATATCTCTGAAGAACAGCTGAAGTTGCACTACCAGAAACATCACCAGGCATATGTCAATGGTGCAAATACAGTTCTGGAAAAACTTGACAAGGCCCGGAAGGATAACACCGATCTTGACATGAAAGCAACTCTCAAGGAGCTTTCATTCCATTTTGGAGGTTATCGCCTGCACAACCGGTTCTGGGAGAATCTGGCTCCGGCCGGCAAGGGGGGTGGAGGAACCCCGAAAGGTGAACTGGCAAAAGCTATCGATGCAGAGTACGGAACATTCGATCGGTTTAAAAAAGAATTCAACCAGACTGCGTCAAGTGTCGAAGGTTCCGGGTGGGCAGTGTTGACTTTTTGTGAAAAAACACAGAGGCCTCTTATCCTGCAGCTGGAGAAGCACAACGTGAATATTATTCCTGGTTTTCCCATTCTCATGGTGCTTGATGTGTGGGAGCATGCGTATTATCTGGATTACAAGAACGACCGGGGAAAATTTATCGAGGGATTCTGGAGTATCGTGAACTGGAGTATGGTTAGCAAACGGTTCGATGCCTTGAAAAAATAATCGGATTACCATAGGACTACAAGCATGCAAAAATTTGGGCAGAAGAATCAGGAATCGGATCATTCCGGAACATGCCAGAAGATAAAAAACATCGGATTTTAGGAGGGAAAATGCCAGAATTTGTCAATCCATTCAGCGGAAAAATCCCGGATCGCCCAATGACCATGGGAGAACTCATTCGGGCGATACGCCTGGATCTGGCCGCGGAACATGAAGCAGTGCACTCATACCTTGCTCATGCGGATGCTACTGAAAATCCCCTTGCAAAGGCAGTGCTCATCGATATTGCGAATGAAGAACGGGTTCATGCAGGGGAATTTGAACGCCTGTTATCCATTCTCACCGGTGATGAAGATGAATATCTCACCAGGGGTGCCAAAGAAGTTGACGTTACAGCGGCCAAAATCGGGCAGTCAGTACAGGTAAAGAATAACGAGGATATGACAACGGTCGGATCATTGAAATCAGGCTAAGAGGTGTATAATATGGAAAACAGATATTTAGGACGTGAAGAGGCCCCTGTCGGGGCTGATACATGGAAACTGCTTGACA
>JBGOZZ010000132.1:0-4561 GCA_041480465.1 Methanoregula sp.
TACGACCGCATGGATGAGCTACACATCGCGCCCAGGTACCGCTGTGTTATCTGCAAACGCTTCATGCAGCACGTGGCAGGCTGCCTGATGGAAAAAGAAGGAGCACTTGCAGTAATTACCGGTGAGAATCTCGGCCAGGTGGCCTCCCAGACACTTGCAAACCTCGCGGTGATTTCAGAAGCGGTTACGGTACCGGTGCTGCGCCCGCTCATCACGTATGACAAGGAAGAGACCATCACCCTTGCACGCAGGATCGGGACGTTTGATGCACACCCGGGGGATCTGGCATGCCGGGCAGTACCGTCGATGCCGGCCACTGCGGCAGACCTTGAGTCAGTAAAAAAGTGCGAGGAGAAGATGGGTATCGATGAGATCACTGCTGGAGCGCTGTCAGATGTGCGGTTCGTGACCGCATTGAACGGCGAAATTGTCAAAGACATATGATTCGTGTAGTTCTGATATGCAGTTTATCGATGTGATGAACGCACCGGGTTGACGCCATGCAGGAACATGATTATCCATCCTATAGAGCCCTTGGTGAATCCGGCGAACTGGCAGAAAGGATTGAACGGGCATATACGCTCCTGGAATCCTGCACCCTGTGCCCAAGAAGATGCAGGATAAACCGGCTTAATGATGAGCGGGGGTTTTGCCGGACCGGACTCCTTCCGGTAATTTCAAGTTACGGGCCCCATTTTGGTGAAGAGCCACCCCTGGTTGGACGTAACGGATCCGGGACGATCTTTATAACCCACTGCAACCTTGCCTGTCAATTCTGCCAGAACTATGATATCAGCCAATGCGGAAAAGGGGAAGAAGTGTCTTGTGACAAACTGGCAGAGATGATGACCTGCCTCCAGGAACAGGGATGTCATAACATCAACCTGGTCACTCCAACCCACATAGTACCCCAGATTCTCGAAGGCCTTGAGATTGCGATACAGGAGGGATTACGTATCCCTCTTGTCTATAACAGTGGCGGGTACGATTCCTTGGATACTCTCCGCCTTCTGGATGGCATCATTGATATCTATATGCCCGATGTGAAATATGGCAGTAACGGGATTGCCGGCACTCTGTCTCATGCCCAACACTATGTTGCCACCATGAAAGCAGGCATTACAGAGATGCACCGCCAGGTCGGCAATCTGGTCATAGAGAAGGGTATTGCCGTACGCGGGATGATTATACGGCATCTCGTGTTACCGGAAAATCTTGCCGGAAGTGACCTTGTTTTGCCGTGGATTGCGCAGGAAATTTCACCGGACTCATATGTAAATATCATGAACCAGTATCACCCTTCATGGCATGCCGCCAGTGACGACGACGTGTCTCTTCCCTGTTCACTTCACCGGAGAATATTGCCGGAAGAATACCAGTTTGCAATACGATGTGCCCTGAAAAATGGCCTGCACCGGGGTTTTTAAGTGACTTTCAAAAAAATGTTCGAGGTGCGGTTAGCCACTCCATATACACTTTCCGGATCTGAATTGTAGCATTTCTGATGAATCGGAAAAATTGTTTCATTGAATATTAAATAACAATATTTTTTAACCACAGAGTGCTACAAATATCAAGAAACGTAATAATGAGATGACTTCATGCATATTCCTGACGGTTTTTTTCCGATTTCGCAGGCACTGATCTACTGGGTTATCGCAATAATTTTCATTTTTCTGTCGCTTCGCTGGGCCAGATCCGAGATGAGCGAAGAGAAAGTTCCCCTTGTTGCAGTACTGGCTGCCGGAATATTCGCAATCCAGACCATGAACATGGCCCTACCCCTCTCTATAGTTCCCGGAGGAGTAAGCGGACATGTTGTCGGGGCTGCACTTGCAGCAATTGTCCTTGGGTCCCCTTTTGCTGCTGTATTTATTCTTACCCTGGTTCTGATCCTTCAGGGAATATTTTTCGGTGATGGTGGTATCACCTCAATGGGTGCAAATATCATTAATATGGGAGTAATCGGGGGATTTTTTGGTTTTTATTCCTATCGTTCAATCAGCAGTTTGTTCCATAACCGGTTCTGTGCTGCCTTCATTGCCGGCTGGATTTCGTTGTTTATTCCCGCTATAGTATGCGCCGTGGAACTCGCTGTGGCAGGTACGTTTCCTCTCGCTCCGGGACTCATTTCCATGGGCATCTACCACGCATTTATAGGGATTATTGAGGGGGGAGCAACCGCTTTTGCACTTTCACTCATCATACATGCACGGCCGGATATTGTTGGCGGGGACAGACCGGAGAAAGTACATAAGGCAAAAAATATAATGATTGCAGCCGGTATTGCAATCGCCTTGTCCATCGCAATCTTTGCGCCATATTATGCATCAACATATCCGGATGGTCTCGATAGCACATTCCTGACTCTTTCCGGGGTAAAGGATCATGATACCGTTTCCGTCAACGAATCCGGAGTGGCATCAGTGCATGCCGCCGTACTGGAAAAGAGCGGTAACAGTGTATCGTGGCAGGCACCACTCACCGACTACTCAATCCCCGGTATGGATAAACCCGGTGAAGTACTAGCGATCGTTTCTGGTGTGGTGGTTCTCTTCGCACTCGGTTTTGGTATCTCCCGTATAATCGCAAGGAAACAATAAGAGGTTATTTAATTTCTTTCGTCCCAACACCAGGAAGATTTCCCATGCATCTCATTGAAACCCGCGATCTCACGTATACATACCCCGGTAACGTCACGGCATTACACGGTATAAACTTTGTTGCCCCGCGAAATGCCCGCATTGCCGTTATCGGTTCAAATGGTGCGGGAAAAAGCACCCTTTTCAAACAATTCAATGGCATTTTCAAGCCGACCTCGGGTTCAGTGTTAATCCGCGGTGAACCCATAACCAGCGCTAATATCCGGGAAGTGCGAAAATTTGTCGGTATAGTTTTCCAGAATGCCGATGACCAGATATTTTCGCCAACGGTCGAGCAGGATGTCGCATTTGGCCCTGTCAATCTCGGTCTGGATCCGGAAACAATTCATCACCGCGTTCATGAGGCACTCAGGCTTGTCGGCATAGAAGATCTTGCACACCGTGTTCCCCATCATCTGAGTGGCGGGGAAAAGAAACGGGTTGCTATTGCCGGGGTTATCGCGATGGAGCCTGAAGTGCTGGTACTCGATGAACCCACGGCCGGGCTTGATCCCCAGGGAGTACATGACCTGATTGGTTTCATCAACTCGCTATCAAGAAAATATGGCATGACGGTTATTTTCTCAACCCACGATGTCTCACTCGTTGCCGAGGTTGCTGACTACGTCTATGTCATGAGTAAGGGGAGATTTGTGGCACAGGGAAACGTTGAAGAGATCTTCTTACAGCCTGATATGCTCAAATCAGTACGACTGGATGTCCCGGTACTGCCTAAGCTCATCCGTTCGCTCCAGCAGAAAGGTATCCCGATACCGATGGCTTATACCTATGAGGATGCAGAAATGGCGTTTGCCCGAACATACAAGGAAAAGTAAGGGAAAATAAGGAGGAAATTTCGAGAGAAGGTGAGATATGATTGAAGAACTTTTTTATATAGAGAAATCCGCGTATAAAGACAGTCATATCCACCGGCTTGACGCCCGCGTGAAGATCGTCTGTGCATTCTCCTTAATTATCGCCATGGTTGCAGTACCGTATTCGCGAATCGTTTTTTTAGTCGGGGGTATATTTTTCTTATTTTTCCTTGGGATCTGGATTATGAGCCGGCTCCCGCTTATGATATTTGTAAAACGACTTGCGCTGATACTGCCGTTTGGTTTGTTCATAATAATCTTCCAGATCTTTTTTACAAACCAGTATTACACCGTTTTCCATAGCATCGCCGATCTGCCATTCGGCCTCCATATCTATGCGGAGTCCCTTGAATTTGCCGCAATTCTTTTTGTAAAATTCATTGTGAGCGTCTCGTCAATTATTCTCCTGTCGTCAACGACAAAACTCCAGGATATGCTGGAAGGGGCCGGACGGATGGGACTTCCTGCTGAGTTTGCGCTCACGCTGGGGATGATGATCAGGTACCTCTTTGTTTTCGGGTACATCTACCGGAAAGTCAATGAGTCTCTTGCCACGCGATGTTTCGACCCGTTTGATTCCGCCCTTCCCTACCGTTACCGGATGAAACAGGTCGGCTATACGATCGGAACCATTTTCATCCGTTCCTATGAACAGGGAGAACGTGTCTACACGAGTATGCTGTGCCGGGGTTATGGAAGTGGAAGCCACATCTTCTTAATAAAAAAACCATTGAAAAGAATGGAATGGATCGAATTTTCAGTCTGTATGATTTTTATTATTGCAATACCCGTTATTGTCTGGCTGGCACCGTTTCGTCTTGTATAACATTACTTTTTTGTAATACGGCCACCATCTGTTCACTATGGAATATCCTTTCGGTCATGGGTTTATCACCAGTATTTCCCTGATTGCACAGCATTTTGCGCTGCCTCCCGAACAGGCCTGGTTTGGGGCTGGCGATCATGTTGAAGGACTGGTGCTGCCGGAAAAATTCAAAGGTACAGATGTCGAGGAGATCACGACCCTGTTGCGGAAGAAAGTGA
>JBGOZZ010000133.1:0-4557 GCA_041480465.1 Methanoregula sp.
ACTTCCCAGACCCCGATGGCCCCATCACTGAGATAAACTCGCCCCGGTCAACCTGGAACGAGACACCATCCAGTGCCGTGACGTCACCTGCGGGGAGCGGGTAGACCTTGACCACGTCCCGGAACAGCATGACCGGTTGATCGTCCATCGGACCGGTCACTTCTTTTTCCTTCTCACGTAGAAGAACCATCCGCCGATGCACGCACAGAGCACGATTACTACGGCAATAACGGGAAAGAGGAGATTTGATCCCCCGGTCGCCGGCGAAGTTGCTCCAACTCCAGAAATTTTTACATCCTGCAATGCAGTATACTGGTTACCCTCCGAATCCTTGTATGAGAGTTGTAGCTGGACAGTCGTGGCATTATTTGAGGAAAATGTGACTTCAAAGCTCCCGAAATCATCAGGTTTGAGGGCACCGACAACATAGGTCTTATAGGGATCCTGCGGGATCGCTGGTGGCAGCGAAGTGACCGTTACCGTATTTGCCGTTTCCAGTCCGGCATTATTCACATCGCCGGTGATATGGTAAATTCCGCCGCTGGATGTAACCTGGATATTGCTGACTACCGGATTTGCCTGCATTTTATCGATCCCAAAGGAAATCGGGAGATCCATGGTCACTTTGTGAGGATTATTACCGTTGTTATACGTCACCGTCAGGATAAGATTGGTTTCCTGGTCAGGTGTTACCGTGAAGTTCACGGGTATTTTCGCCCCCGAATCAAGGTTCCCGATAAATGCTTTGGCCGGAGTCGCTGTTATTCCCGTGCCAGAAACATCAAGTATCACGTTCCTTACATCATTTTTTCGTGGATTGGCAACCTGAACAAAAATGGTCTTTTTCTTTCCTTGGGTAAACGCATCAGGTTTCTGGAGAATCGTCAGTTCGAGTGGCGTATTATCCACTTCTACAACTGCACGGTAGTAAAGGCTGTCCGCATCCCGGAAACTTAAGGAAAACGTCGGGTAATATGTGCCGTCTGAGGCATCGGCAACAAGAGAAAACGTAAACGGTTGTTTCTGGAGAGGACCGATGCTGGCTGAGGAATCGTAAGGTCTGCTGGTAAGCCTGATATTTTCGTCACCGATGGTTGCGTGATTTACAACGACACTCGTATCAGTGTTGCTATTGGTAACAAATACCATGACGGTGCCTGTATCATCGGAAAAAAAAGATCCGGGATCGTACGTGACACCGGAAACATAGACATTCGCAGCAGCGGCAAGCGAATCCGGCGTTTGGAGGGCAGTTACAAAACTGACTCCTGTGCCAAAAACCAGGAGTGTAGCGAATATAATTATAAATCGTGTGTTTTTCATTCAAATCCCTGTCATGGTAAAGATAATGTAAAGGATATAAGCGACAACGGGTATTCCAACACAGAGAGCGGAGTCCCGCACAGAAAGATGGCGGGCATTTTTCATCCCAGAGATCCATATATGTGCGCTCCAGAGGAGAAAGACAATCGAAATGATGGCTGTGATCTGGGTCATCTCCATCATCGCAGGATCGTGCATCAGAGCTTTTACCGCTTCCTGTACAATCTGAGGGCTGTCCTGTGCAGCGGCCGAGGTAATTTGGGGAACAATAACTCTTGGTAGATATTGAACCGCCACAACTATGGTAAGTATTGCACCGAAAATCTGGGGAAGATATCCATATCCTATAAATTCGAGAGATCTTTTAAACGTTCCACTTCCCTTGAATAGTAATGACGCAAGGTAGAATACCCCGGTCCATATCACCCAGAAGATGAATATCCCAACAAAAGCACCAAAAATGGTAAAAATGGCGATTATTGATTCCATGCCAGGAAGCAATCCTGCCATCATCTTTCCCGTTAATCCACCAATTAAGTATGCATACACCGCAGATACGATTCCCAGCACAAGTAAGATAAGTGCAGGAATTTTGAGACTTTCCCTCTCTCCTGATACATCCTGAAAGAACACATCGGGTCTGATGAGAATATCAATAAGCGAATGTTTCATCTCGTAATCACCTGTTCCGCTCTTAGATCTTGTTGTTGCAGGAATAACAACTTCATTACAGATTTTCTCCAGAGTATATTAATGGTATGTAAAGCGGAATCTAAGGTTTTATTCGCAGTGTTTAATTAGCAAGGCATTGCGCTTTTAAATCTCGAGGGATGGGTGGAAGTGTTTTCGTCTATATCTCTCTTGCGATAGTAATGAAAAAATTCAGGGATTATTTTTTAACCCGGATTCTGAGCTTCCGTAAGCGCTTCACGCGCCTTGTCCACCATATTCCGGGAAGCGGTTATTTTTGGTTTTATCATGGCGTACTCTTTCTTGTTAAATGATGCCTGAGCTTCTTTATACAGGCTATCCGCCCGATCAATCCGTCCCTTGGCTTTTGTGACATTGGTACCTTCGCACTTCACCATGTCAACTTCTTCCTGTACTGAAAGAACCAGCCCGTAGAGTTCTTCGAGCATTCCCCGGAATTCTTCTGCCTTGGCAGAATCTTCCTCGAGTTTCTGCCGACCACGTTCGCGTATCGCCTCTTTTGCTTCCGCCTGCCCTTGAATTATGTATTGAAGTTCATCCTCGACTTCTTTGATGGTTTCAGCAAGCACAGTCGCAAAATTGGTACGATTGTTTTTTGATTCCTCATACCCATCATAGGCACCATATGCCCCTCCGGCAGCTGCCCCACCGATCGCGCCGGTGATCGCATCCCCGAGTCCCTGATCTTTTCGCAGTACGTTCCCGAGAATACCCCCCAGTCCTGCACCGGTAATCGCACCCATCAACCTTTGGAGATCTCTTTTCTCTGACGGTCTACGGTATAGGTGACCTTGATATTCTCATTTTCAACGGCGATATCAAGATGGCCTTGCTCATCAGTATGTTTCACCTGCATCTGTGCAGTTGTCTCTTTGAGTACCTGCTGTGTAATCTCAGTTCCCCTGAGCGCGAGATGTGACATGAGTCGTCCGGTGAAATCCTGGTACTGTGACGATACTCCCTGACTATAGTAGATGAAGACCATGGTCCTTGACTCCTCAATGATAGTAATCAGAAGGTTCAAGAATAAATGTTTGATTTTTTATTCCGCACTTAAAATTTTTGATATTATTGTACAATTGGAATTTAATGTATGTTTATCAGCATAATGTATCACATTCGTGGCGCAATGTATATATTTATACAAATCAAGTACTCTGTATGCAGACAAAAATCCTCCTCGATGAGGAGCAGATGCCAAAAAAGTGGTACAATGTTCAGGCAGACCTGAAATCACCGCTCGATCCCCCGCTCCACCCCAAAACCCAGAAACCTATTGGTCCCGAGGATCTCGCTGCCATCTTTCCGATGGAGCTGATACGACAGGAAGTGACTACCGATCGTCATATCGACATCCCAGCAGAGGTGCAGGATGTCCTGCGGCTCTGGAGACCGAGTCCCTTGTACCGGGCTCATCGGCTTGAAAAATTCCTAAAGACTCCTGCAAAGATTTACTACAAGTGGGAAGGGGTCAGCCCGGCAGGGAGCCATAAGCCAAACACTTCTATCCCTCAGGCATACTACAACATGAAGGCCGGGGTTGAGCGGATTGCAACTGAGACTGGTGCAGGACAATGGGGATCGGCTCTTGCTTTTGCCACGATGCTCTTTGGTCTTCAGTGTACCATCTACATGGTTCGTTCAAGTTATACACAGAAACCTTACAGGAAATCGATGATGCATGTCTGGGGGGCTGAATGCATTCCCAGCCCAAGCACCAAGACGAATGCCGGCCGGGCAATGCTCGAAAAAGATCCTGATACCCCGGGAAGTCTGGGTATGGCCATTTCTGAAGCGGTAGAGGATGCAGCATCTCACAGCAATACCAACTACGCCTTAGGCTCGGTTTTAAACCATGTCTGCCTGCACCAGACGGTGATAGGACTCGAATGCCGCGAACAGCTCGCAATGGTCGATGATTATCCGGATGTGGTGATAGGGTGCGTTGGTGGCGGGTCCAACTTTGCCGGGATATCCTTCCCGTTTGCAGGCGACAAACTGACCGGAAAACACAAAGATGTGGATATTCTTGGTGCTGAACCTGCTTCTTGTCCGACACTGACCAAAGGGCTATATACCTACGATCTCGCGGACGAAGCCGGATATACGCCGCTTCTCAAGATGTTCACGCTCGGGCATGATTTCGTACCGCCATCTATGCATGCCGGCGGCCTCCGCTACCACGGAGATTCACCGATTGTCTCCCGTCTGGTACATGATGGGGTGATGCGGGCGGTAGCTTATCACCAAAGCGAGGTCTTTGATGCCGCTCAGACCTTCGCCCGTACGGAAGGTATTATCGTTGCCCCCGAGACGGCTCATGCTGTGAAAGCCGCCGTTGATGAGGCACTCAAATGCAAAAAGACCGGAGAAGAAAAGACCATCCTGTTCAACTGTTCCGGTCATGGCAATTTCGATATGTCGGCTTATGATGCTTATTACGAGGGCAGCCTGGTAGATTACGAATACCCTGACGAGCTGATTAAAGAGGCAATCGCCCGGATACCCAAAATTTCCTGATTC
>JBGOZZ010000134.1:0-4549 GCA_041480465.1 Methanoregula sp.
AACCGGAATATTTTTTGTGCGAAAGCCGATAAAGGATTCTTTGGTTGAGGAGCTGGGGATAATTATATTTTTCTGATCAGGACTTTTTTTTCACAAATGTTATCTGTCTCGATCTTATCGTTATTTCAGGCATCTTCATACCGCTAAGCCAGCTGAATGGCTGTGACGTACCTTGATTTGGCATGACATCCTAACATCCTATAATCAGTGCAGCAACGTTTCGTATAGTTTTTCCGGAATGATCTTTTTATTATGTACCATGGGGATTACACAACAAGATGGACACCATGTTTAAAAAAGTGTTAGTTGCCCTGGATTTTTCCGCGTATTCACAGAAGATACTTGATTGTATCAGCGAGATACCCGGCATACAGGAGGTGGTGCTCCTGCATGTGGTGGATGCAACCACCCCTTCGAAACTGGGATGGACACACACACCTTATATCGAGAATGCAAGGCTCCTCATGGCAGAAAAGAAAGAGTTTCTGGAAAATCTTGGCCTGAAAGTTCATATAAACGTCGATGTGATAGTAAATGTGATAACCCAAGGTACTGTTTCCAACGCAATTCTGGAAGCTGCAGAAACAAATACTGTATCTCTTATCGTCATGGGTGCCCGGGGCATTAACCCGATCCAGGAACTGCTGCTTGGCAGTGTGTCATCTTCAGTGATCAGAAATGCAAAAACAAATGTTCTCATAATGCATTTCAATCCTGCACAGGAAAACACTGACGTTTCCTCTGACCCTTCCCACATGAAACTGTTTTCAAAAATACTGGTACCTACCGATTTTTCCCGGCCTGCCGGGGATACGTTATCTTTTATCAAAACTATCCCGGCAATCAAAGCGATCGTCCTCCTGCATGTTGTCAACCGGGCCGAATCGCGACAAGAGATTGAGGCAGCTGTCAGGGATGCACAGACCCGGCTTGCAGACATGAAAAAGGATCTCATCGATTCCGATATTGCCGTGAATCTTCATGTGCGGGTGGGAGATCCGACTGAGATGATCCTGTCGGTTGCAAAGGAGGATGATGTATCCCTGATCGCGATGAGTGCCTATGGGACAGACTGGATCAGGGAGATGCTGTTGGGAAGTACAACCTTCACGCTGGTGAGGAGAACAAGGAAACCAGTTCTGGTTGTCCGTACCGGGCATGAAAAGGGTACCAGCTGAGAGTACCCGGTTCTTTGAGGTACTCCGGGTACCCGAGTACGAAGAGAGCTTTTACGGGAGTTACTGATGTAGTGGTTATTTCTTCTCTCCGGCTATAGCCGTTTTGCCGGAACAGGCTGCTACACACTCAGCGGACTGAAGGCAGTCCATTCCGCATCCGTCTGCTTAGCACGGCGACTGATCTCCATGGAAGTCAACCACCTGACCCTGGTGGTGGAGATAACTATGGAATGTGTCTGCTATGGTTGTGTCGAAAAGCCTGCGGTACTCGGGTCAGGTATGCCGGTTTTCTGTCAATCCGGTAAGGTTTTCATGGTTGCCTGGATCAGCGGTTTTTTGCCGCATTTACGCTGTCGACCAGGGCATTAACCTTCTGCTCTTCCCCGATCTCTTTTCTGGTCAGCACGAACTGCCCGACAACGGTCACCCCCTTTGCCTCAAGGGCTTTTTTCAGGATGGGGAGGGTGTCCTTGGCAGAACTCCCGCAGGTTGCATAGATAACGGCTTTTTTCCCGTTACACCCTTCCAGCGCCGCAATCGCCGCATTGATTGCCGGCGTGGCCTTGAAGGCCCAGACCGGTGTGCCGATGACGACAATTTCAGATCCGGAAACATCGATGGTTTCTGGTTCTATCGGATCACTCTCCTCCTTCATTGCACGGTAAGTTCCCAGTGTATAAGCAGTGAGTGTGGAGTAATTCGTTTTTGGCTTCACTTCAACGAGATCTCCTCCGCAGGCCTTCTGGATCTTCTCAGCAATCCCGCGGGTAATCCCGGAATATGAATGATAAATGATACTTGTTTTCATGGGCTACCTCGTGAAATATTCCTGTATGTTCGTATGCCTGCCCGCCTTTTAATTCTCACGCAGTATACTGAATCGAACTAGGATACGTCGGTGATGACCCCCTAGTATACTGAAGCCTGACGGAGCCCCATACGGGCCCGGATTGGCTCTTTCTGATAGTTGAGGTTGCCAAAAATGGCGAATTACAGCTCATGGTATTACAAATACGCGCAAAATGCAGTTTTCAGACGAAAATACGGCAGAATACCGCTTTAAAAATTACCCTAACAGACCCTTTTGGCTGGCGGATCCCAGCATGGATCGACCATACATGCCGATGAGGGAAAAGGACACCGTTTTTGGGTCATGATTGGCCGATACGGAAAAATCTGTGCGGAGATATCCGGCGTCGTCGCCATTAATCCATGATTATTGTTGATTCATGGGGATACTACATAATCCCCAGCCGTCCCTTCAGGTCTTTCCAGTCTTCCGCACTCAGGACATCCCGTGCGAGGTTGCTGATATTCTGGAATGCCTGCAAAGAGGCATGAGCTTTGATACCGGACAGAAGCCCGGCCCGTTCATCGGGGTTCATCGCAGGGATCATCATCCTGAGCATGCCCATTAGTTCCGGTGGCGACATACTGCCAACGATCGTGGCAAAAGCATTCGAGAGTTCCTCTTCGGTGCAGAGAGCCCGCAGGGTGGGCTGGACCATTTCTTCTTCTTCGTTGATGTGCACAAGATAAAAAGCGATAAACCGGTTCCATGCCCGGTAAAATTCGAGACAGATATCTGCATATTTTCCTGACCGGACATTGCTTAGCTTCAGGTTCTCTGTAGAGATGACAAGATCATCGAGCTGCTCGTGCATCTCGTGGTGGGCAAGTTCAAGCTTTTTTGCACCTCCCGGTACCCGGTTTGAGAGGAGTGGATGAATGAACTTCTCTTCGAGCGATGCATGGAGAGAGAACTCGGTGCAGATCGCGTTGAGTTCGTCTGAAAATGTAACGAGAGCCACCTTATCAGAGAAATCCAGAGTTCCTGCCTTCAGAGAGAACTGGAACAGTCTCGCCCGCTGTCCCTTATGAGGCGGGGTGTATAAATCCGCCGGTGGGGGTGTCATATGTGCCCATGACGCCATGAGGGGATATTAAAGTATCCAAATCTGCAGTGAAATTTTTGAGATGAAAACAAAATCATCCAGAAATCGTAATCTTATTGAAAATGTGTAATCAGGGCATACAGGTAGTTTCCATACCAGAGAATGCCCATACCGATGGCAATTCCCAGTGTCATATGGAAATATTTTCTCTGTTCGGTTCGCGTATCGTAGACCAAAAATACGATTAACCCGGTGATAAATCCTCCAAAATGCGCGATGCCATTGTTTGTAGAGTCACCCACGTTCATGAACAGCCCGAGGGTCAGGCCCTCGACTACTATCAGTGCCAGTATGAAGGTGAGCAGCACGCACATCAGGTAAAACAGAATCCTGGACCTGGAATATTCCGGGTGGTCAAAGTCTTCCAGCGTGTCACCAAGGATCCAGAGCACGATACTGATAAACGTATACGCAATGAAGGCGGCAACAATCCCGGAAAAACCCTGCGACCGCACCACTATCCCGAGGAAATGGAACAACCCAATCGTGAGAAGCGAAGTAATTATCGGGACGACAACGAACGAGCACCCTGCCATAACCCGGAACCTGCACCTGTTGTTCTCGAACGAGAAAACTGCAATAAGAGCAAGAAGGTATACGATTATATTACTCACCAGATGGGGATACAGCTGGGAATGCGTATAGCTGTTCAGAAGATACGTTTGCAGTCTCCAGAGTTCTCCCGTGTTTAAAATAAAATATGAATCCTTGATCTCCTGGGGAAGAAGATAGATCACAAAGAGAAGGGCCGGGATGAGAATAAAGTAGAGAACCCATTCAGGAAATGCCCGGGATTTCAGGTTGGTTTTCAGCTGATCCAGTTTTGGCGTGAAATCGCTGGAGATTGACGGGTTTCCCATATATCTGCATCGGCAGAATGCGGAATAAAGGTAGTTGTCTGGAGTTTCATAGAAAAGAAACGCTCCATTTTGGGGATATGTATTCTTCGCAGGATTACCCGATTTAATATCCTAGCGAAATTTTATAGAACACCAAAAAAGAAGGAACTGCCCTAAAAAGCGTGACAAAAGGTTATCGGTTTTTTAGACAGACCTGACTGTTTTTCAGTGCATCCCCGATCTCTTTACGTTCAGTGATATCCCTGATCGTTTCGATTGCGCCAACTACAACTCCCCGGTCATCATAGAGCGGTGATGCCTTTGCCCACAAGATGGATCTTTTTCCTTTCGGTTGAGGCAGCGTTGTTTTCGCAATAAGAACCTCCCGTTTCTTGCGGATAATACCCGAATAATTTTTAGCTATCTCCTCATCCGATTTAAAAATCAGGTCGATTAAAATCGGTCTTCTTTTTTGATAGAATGGTAGTGCATACTCATAGTTACCTTTTCCAATCATGTCTTCGGCATTGACCCCGGTCAATTCTTCAATTGCCTTATTCCATGCGATGACTTTACC
>JBGOZZ010000135.1:0-4545 GCA_041480465.1 Methanoregula sp.
GAGGCATGGCGGGGCAGGGAGTTTTTTTGAGTAGGTTTGAAATTTACCAATCCTTGTGACTGATCCGCCGCGGGGGGGTCCCGTCGTTATATCCCATGATGAAATGAGAGTCACCCGCCTCAAGGCCTCTCCGAGGCACGGCGGGTCATAAAAGTATTTTTAGATTTTTAGTAATCACTATTATAGAGGATAGAGATGTACCGATCCTTCATGATATCTGAATTCTATGATTCTTATGGATCATAATTCTGAAATCTGGTTCTCTTACGCATTACAAACATCGCCCAACAAGGGAATCTCCACCGGGAGATGTCATTCTCCGTTTTTGAAATGCACTCTTTTTCCCATTATTCGTATTGTTATTTAGGGAAACGGAAGATCAACCGTCTTTCCGTGTTTCATGGCAATCTTTGCAATTGCAAGGTCCTGGATAGCAAGTCCTGTAGAATCAAAGATGGTGATGGTGTCAGGACCAGCCCGTTTCTTCTTCCCGATCACTACTTCGCCCAGGGTTCCGGCAATATCTGCAGCACGGTAGATACCGTTGCTTATCGGTACGTTTATTTCACCGGAATGAATTGCCTGGGCAGGATCATCAACAAACACCTGTGCCCGTCTGAGCAGGGCTGGATCAAGTTCCTCTTTTCCCGGTGCATCTGCCCCGATGGCATTGATATGTGTCCCCTCATGTATCCACTCACTTTGGATGAGGGGACTTCTGGACGGTGTTGTGGTGACCAGGACGTCGCAGTCGCAGGTGTTTTCCAGCGAAGACGCAAGGCAGGGGAATTCCATAAACCTGTCGGCGAACTTCCTGACATGTCCGGGATCACGGCTCCAGATCTTAATCTGGCGTATCTTCAGTTCCCGTGAGATCGCTGAGACCTGTGCCTGTGCCTGCCTGCCTGTGCCGATAACCCCAAGGACAATCTCTTTTTTTGCCGAAAGGTATTTACCGGCCACTGCACCGGCTGCACCGGTCCGCATATCGGTCAGCCGGGTGGCATTGATTATGGCTGTGGGTTGACCGCTCTCAATATCGAGAATGATGGTCAGTGCCATCACGGTCGGGAGACCTTTTGCCGGGTTTCCGGGATGCACATTCACAACTTTAACCCCGGCAATAGACAGTGATGGGAGATACGCCGGCATCGTGCGGAAGTCCCCGTCCGGGAGCGTGATGTAGAGTTTGGGGGGCATCTGAACCAGTCCCCTCCCGTGATCAGCGAACGCCGATTCCACAGCCAGATTGACCTGCCCGATATCAAGTCCCATGTCAGTGTCGGTAAAATACTGCATGAGCGATCATCGATCCTGATCGGATTTTAACGTATCTTCCCGGGACAGAAACACGACACCCTTCAACAAGAATTGGAATATCCTTCATCGACATATTTTCCCCCTTCCCCAAGCCTGATGCCCCAGTATGCCACCATTATAATCACTGAATATTGGTTAAAAGGCAAAAAATCAGAATAAATTGCTATGTTTCATTGCATAGGAAAAAATCGCCATTTCTACATCGATAGGATAAAATTCCACCATTTTTCCCTGTATGTCACAATACTGGATATTTGACTGACGAAGATTTTGTGCAATCCGATCGCACTCCGGAACAAAATCATTGATGTATTTACTCAGATTGTCATCAAAACCAGACTGGGTATACACACTTAAGCGGAAATTTCCAGTTCCATCGTCTTCAAGTCTGAATGGGATTATTTTTACATACTTAAGCACATGATCTTTATCATCATCTATTCTATCAACTTTGAATTTCCTCGCAAAGAACTGAGCTAAAAAACGGTCTAAAATTGGTTCATTGTGTCGGTTGTAAATAAATGATGCCATTGCAGAGCATACAGGCAGATTACAATTGTAAATTTTGAGTTTCTTGATTAAAAATGATAATTTTTCAGTTGTATCAAAGGGACCCCAATTGAATATATCTGTCAGATATTCGATCCCGTGAATCTCCTGTCTTTCATTTTAGAGCACATTGGTGAGCATCGCAGCCCCGAGCGCCACCATCACAAAACCCATGAAAAGGCGCAGCCATCGCCCACTCCCTTTCCTGAAAGCTTCCAGCCGTTCCTGAGTACCACCCCAATATATGATGGCGAGGATCAGAATCAGGGGAAGAACAAAGATCGTGTTATACAACAGCAGGTAAGGAATACCCGCGACAAGCGTCATCCGGCTGCCCAGAAGCCCCAGAATTGCAAGATAGATCCCGCCAGTGCAGGGTAGTTCAACCATGCTGACAAACGCCCCGAGAGCAATTGCGGACGGGATGGACGCTTTCCTGACATAATTGCCGATCGTATCTTTCTGTGCAACAGGAATTGCGAGTGTGAAGATCTCACGTTTGAAGATGACTTCAGTGATGTTGATGAGCCCGGCAAGGATGGCGACGATTGCGGCGACCGAAAAAACTATCCCCGTAAGCCCGCTCTGCTGGACAACGGTGAGAAGCCCCAGCCCGGCAATGAAATACACAATAAAAACCGTGATGATGTAGGTCGAACCGACTGCAGCGATACGTCGCCGTTCTCCCAGCGATGAAAGGTATGTAAGCAGGAATATCAGGACAGCAAAGGCGCACGGGTTGATACTGTCGATGGCCGCTGCGATCAGGATCGCCGGCACGGTCAGATCAACGGGTTTCGCCGGCGAGAGATCGTGCGGTAACCCTCCGATTTTGTTAAATGTTTCCGGACATACTGCCGGATTGTTTGTATACCAGACAATACGGTCCTCAAGATGTGTGCGGATCGCGGTTTCGCCAACCAGTGCCCGGTCACCAATGAAGAGGGTGGGGACTCCCTCTTCTGCCACGCCATACCGCTGGAGAAATTCCCTGAACATCTCCTGGTTGGTGGCATTAAAATAAATCTCAAAGGTTTTCAACTGTACCTGCGGGTACTTCACTGCAAGGTCATCGATAACCGGTTTCACCCGCTCGCAGTGCGGGCATCCCTGTCCGTAGAACAGGTAGATGCAGATCGACTGTACCTGTCCGCCGCTCACATTCGTTTCTTCCGGACATGGGGTGAGCGGGGGGCAGGATTCCTGAGCGAGAGTAGGGGAGACCAGGAGGAGCAGGGAGAAGAGGAGTGCACATGTACAGAAAAGTCTGGTTTTTAAAAACAATAAGCGTTCATCTGATTCCATTGTACTTCTCACGGGTCGGATTTGCGAGAGTGTCTCGTTTTCATGTGATTCAACGGCGGGAATCCGATATTTAATAAAATTTCCATGTTGCAGTTTGATCAACTTTGAACAAATACATTTCCAAAGATTGCTCAGGAAATGTCCAACACCGTTGGCAATTTCTGCTACGTAATCTGAGAAGGGTAAGGAAAGAGGAGCGTTTCCTGTTCAGATCCTTATGAAAAACACTGATCCTCCTTGCGTCCGCCTATCCAGGTTGAGAATGGTGTTCGGGGGATAATTCAGGAAGATTAGGTACAATGGGGTAAGTAAAATTGGCAGATCTGGGATGGAATGCCACTCCCTGACAAACCAAATATGGAGACAATCTGTGATAAGGCAAATTTCGCCTCTATTTTCGTTTTATACTCAAATTAAATGCTTTTTTTACCAGAATCCAATAAAAAACAATTTAAAAAATAAAAAATATTTATATATTAAAACTATAAGATTTGTTGCACTTAATTTATATATAATATTAATTGAATAAGAAAATTAAAAAAAATACTCAATAATTTGTTTTCTGTTGCATAGCGGTGCTGCCTTGCATATCTTTTTAATATCTTATTGTAGAGGTTACCAATTAGTTGTCTAATTCACCTTTGTCAGGAAGGAATCGTTCGCAATGTGCATTGTGGCAATTCGAATCCTGAACCATGCGTTCCAGTATACGAGTTCATTCGCGCATTCTTTCCCCCAATGGGAGACAACAATGGAAAGGTTATTGTCTATTGCATTGGAATTTGGTGATAAAAAAATGAAAAAACGATTCTGTTATATGAATGAGATGGGGGGGATTTGGACATGAAGAAACTTCCTACCTACTTGATGATATGTTGCTTACTTCTTCTCGCGACCGCGCAGATCGCGAGCGCGGGAGCACCGACCGTCACGAAGGTCGCGAGCCCCCATGATATCAACATGTACAGCTCGGGCCTGCCGGGCGAACTGACCACGGTGACCATCACCGTCACGGGCAGTGGCGGCGCCGCTACACCGCTCCCGATGGACGTCGTCTTCTGTATCGACAGTTCGGGGAGCATGAATCAGAATGACCCGTCCGGCTTACGGAAATCGGCCGCCACGTCGTTCGTCGACAAAATGAATCCTTCTATTAATCCCGCCGGTGATGCCGCCGGTGTAGTGAGCTGGGACGATAATATCGACTTCACCTATCCCACGCCTTATACATTAGGACTCGCCAACGGCACCTACTTCGCTACCCTCAAAACGCGGATCAACGCTGTCGATGCTTCAGGTTCTACGAACGGGAACCTCGGGCTCCAAAGAGGCATGGACATGCTCGACAACAACAAGAGGGTCGGGAATTCC
>JBGOZZ010000136.1:0-4532 GCA_041480465.1 Methanoregula sp.
CGACAAGAAGCTCGCGGGTGAAAAGGTCGTATATGTGGAACCACACCCGGAGGAAGCAAAAGAACTGATGCAGGCACTCAAAGAGACGCTCTCGACACTCTCTGCGAAATGAAGACAACAGTCACCAGGAGATCCATGCGGACCAGGTACCAGCCGATGCTTTCAAGGTCGGCAAACGGCCCGTTCAACGGGGATGCATGGTTATTTGAGATCAAATGGGACGGCGTCCGGGCAATCGCCTATGTTGATGATGATCTTTCGATAAGGAGCAGGAACGACCGGGAACTGGCGGGACAGTTCCCGGAACTTACCGAACTCTCAACCTTGGCACCCCATACTGTGCTTGACGGGGAAATTGTTGTGATGAGCAGTGGGAGACCGGATATACAGGCCTTGTTGCCCCGGTTGCAGGCAGGTACCGGAAGATCCACTCCCGCTAAGGTAAAAACTCCGGTCACGTATATCGTGTTCGATATTCTCGAAAAAGATAAAAAACCCTTGATAAGCCTCCCCTTCAGTGAGCGGAGGAAAATCCTTGAAGAATCTGTTAAGGAAGGACCTCATATCATCCTCTCTGTTCCCGTCGAGACCAGAGGAGAGGATTACTATAAGGCGGCGATTGCAAGAGGACTCGAAGGGGTAATGGCAAAACGCAAAGACAGCCTCTATGAGCCCGGACTGCGGAGTGGTGCATGGCTCAAAATAAAGGTGGAGAAAACGTGTGATTGTGTAATCGCCGGGTATACCCTGGGGCAGGGCGGTCGCAGTCCAACGTTTGGGGCCCTTCTCCTGGGACTGTATGAACCGGGAGGCAGTACTGTACCTCCGCTTAAACGCAGGATTCCTTCATCGAAGACAACATCATCAGCCCCCCCTCCACCCGGGGTTAAAGACCGGAAGCTAGTGTACATTGGCAAGGTAGGAACGGGTTTCTCGGATCGGGATCTGGCAGAGCTCCTCAAGACATTCTCGCCGCTGAAAACCAGCATCCCTCAACTAACCGGCGTTGAAGAGTCCGAAACGGTGATCTGGCTGGAACCGGTTCTTGTCGGTGAGGTGGCGTACCAGGAGGTTACCCGGGATAATAGACTGCGAATACCACGGTTTATCAGGATCCGTTCAGACAGGAAACCTGAAGAATGCTCGACCGACCAGCTGATGGAAGTCCAGGTTGCGTCACCCGGGGGAGATTCGGCGGCTGAGGATAAGGATCAATCAGACACTGGTGGGAGAATTTCACAAAAAGTTCGTTCAAAGAAGGCGGGACCGGCAGTAAGCGATCAACCGCAGGGACTCCCAAAAGAACAGGTACTGGAGGACTATCATAAGAAACGGGATTTTTCCGTGACCGGCGAACCGGAAGGAGCAGTGAATAAGGAGGGCGGAGGGAATTATTTTGTCATCCAGGAACATCATGCACGCCGGCTGCATTTCGACCTCCGGCTGGAGCGGGAAGGAGTACTGAAGAGCTGGGCAGTACCAAAAGGCATGCCGGACGCCATTGGTGAGAAACATCTCGCTGTTGCGGTAGAGGATCATCCTCTTGATTACGGGCATTTCGAAGGGACTATCCCGGAAGGCGAATATGGTGCCGGTACTGTCTCCATCTGGGATAACGGCACCTATGATACGAAATACTGGGATCCTGATAAGATCGAGATCACCTTCCATGGACGCCGCATGAGCGGTCCTTATGTCCTCGTACGGTTCAAACGTGCAGGGAAAAGCGAATGGCTGGTATTCAGGGCGGGAGAGTGAGGTTACTCTTCCCAGCGATCATACAAGGAAATATTCTTTGGCCTTTCCCTGATCTTTAATCGTTCTCAACCTGTAACCAAACGAAAGAAATGAACTTTTTCACGGTGAACACTGGAATCTGGTATTGATTTTCCTGTCGTAGATACTCCATAATATCGCATCGTTCGGTTGTAACTATCTTTAATTTTTTATAGTTAATCTCCCAAGTAGTGGCTTTGGGAATATCATGCCATACAAAACTATCGGGGATTTACCCGACTCGATCCGGAATCACCTGCCCGAACATGCGCAGGAGATTTACCGGGAAGCTTTTAACCATGCATGGGAAGAATATTCAGATCCGAAAAAGAGGAGAGGTGCCGCTTCCCTCGAGGAGGTCACCCATAAAGTCGCGTGGGCTGCAGTAAAAAAACAGTATGAGAAGGATGAAAAAACCGGGGTCTGGAAGAAGAAATAAGGAGTACTACTCCCCTTTCCTTACACATCTGGCAACGTACGAACCCACCTTTGCCGTACCCGCTGAACCCCCCATATCCTTTGTCACCACGCCATCCTGGATACTCTTTTCGATGGCCACAACAACCGATGCGGCCGCCTGGTGCTCACCCAGGTGATCGAGCAGCAGCGAACCCGCCCAGATGGTGGCGATCGGGTTTGCGACATCCATTCCTTTGTATTTTGGGGCTGAGCCATGGATAGGCTCAAACATCGAAGTGCCCTTTGGGTTTATATTACCGCCGGGTGCTAGGCCCAGTCCTCCCTGAATCATGGCGCCGAGATCGGTGATGATATCACCGAACATATTGGGGGTGACCACCACATCGAACCACTCCGGGTTTTTGACAAACCACATGGTGATCGCATCGACAAAGTTGAACTCGGTCGTCACATCCGGATAGGACCTGGCAGTTTCGGTAAAGACATCCCTCCACAGTCCATAAACGTCCGAAAGCACGTTTGCCTTGTCCACCGAAGTCAGTTTTTTCTTCCGGCTCCGGGCGAGATCAAATGCATATTCCTGGATCCGTCGTGTTCCCTCACGGGTGACAACGCCTATCTGGTAGGCGATCTCCTCGGCATCGCTCTCGACATCCAGCCCGAACTTCGCGTAATAGAGCTCGCGGGCAATCGCGAGATCGATCTTCTGGCGTTTTTTAAACCGAGATCCAATCCCCACATAAAAGTCCTCGGTGTTTTCCCGCACCACCACAAAATCGATGTCAGCAGGTGTCTTACCCGCGAGCGGGGTTTCCACTCCCTTGAGGAGTCTGATGGGGCGGAGGTTGACGTACTGGTCAAAATAAAACCGGAGTGCGAGGAGGATGCCCTTTTCCAGGATGCCCGGTCGGACCCGCTCGTCCCCGATGGCGCCGAAATAGATTGCTTTAAATCCCGAAAGTCCCGCCAGATCGTCTTCGGTCAGCAGTTCCCCGCTGGAAAGATACCGGTCAGCGCCAATGTCAAAGTCAGTCCACCCGATATCAAAACCGAATCGTTCACCCACAGCATCCAGTACCTTTTTACCTTCATTGACGATTTCAGGGCCTATCCCGTCTCCACCTATCGCAGCGATCCTGTACATACCGGCACATCCTTCATATTCTTTGCATATTCGACAAGTCCGCCTGCCTTTACGATGCCCTGCATGAACTCCGGTACAGGCTCGATCCCGTACCGCTTTCCACCTGCTTCGATATAGCCTGCTTTCACGTTCAGCTTCACGCTTGCACCATCAGCGATCTGATCGGTATCGTTACAGACAACCGGCAGCACACCTACATTAATTGCATTCCGGAAGAAGATCCTGGCAAAGGATTGCGCTACGATAACCTTCACCCCGGCACCGATGAGGGCAAGGGGGGCATGTTCGCGGGAAGATCCGCACCCAAAATTACGCCCTGCAACAATGATGTCCCCCTCTTTGACCTTTCGGGAAAATTCATCCCGTGTCCCTTCAAAGGCGTGGCCTGCGAGTTCCCTGGGATCATAGATGGTGAGGAACCGCCCGGGGATAATCGCATCTGTATCGATATTATCGCCGAATTTCCAGACTCTCATCGTCACACCTCTCTCGGATCGGTTATTTCACCATACATTGCACTTGCTGCAGCAGTTGCCGGTGAGCAGAGGTACACCATTCCTTCCGTACTTCCCTGCCTTCCCCTGAAGTTACGATTTGATGTTGAGAGGGAAACCTCCCCGGGTGCCAGGAGGCCAAATGCGCCGCCCATACAGGGTCCGCAGCAGGGGGCTTCTACCAACCCGCCTGCCCTGACAAACTTCTCTATGAGCCCGGCCTGCAGGGTTTTTAAGTACTCGTCACGGGAAGCCGGGATTAGGATGACACGCACCTTTGGGCTGAACTTCTTCTTCCCCAGCACCTCTGCTGCCTCCTGGAAATCCTCAAACCGCCCGTTCGTGCACGAACCTATGAATACCTGATCTACGTGTGTCCCGGCAACCCTGCTGACAGGAACACCTGTGTCAACATTATGCGGTACCGCCACCTGTGGTTCAAGATCCGAAACAGTATACGAACGTTTCCCGGCATAAACTGCATCAGCGTCGCTCTCCAGGGAGAAGGGTTTCATGGGTCTTTTCTTCTTCATGTACTCCCAGGTAATTTTGTCAGGCGCGACGATCCCCGCTTTTGCCCCCATCTCGATTGCCATGTTGCAGCAGGTCATCCGTCCTGCCATATCCAGTTTTGAGATGGTTTTTCCGGTAAATTCGATGGCCTTATAGGTAGCCCCGTCTGCGCCAATGTCAGAGGC
>JBGOZZ010000137.1:0-4451 GCA_041480465.1 Methanoregula sp.
ATGAGGATAAGAGCGGTGCGGGAGATCTCTTCCTGCATCTTTTCCTTAATCCAGAGGTCCAGTGCCTCTGTTGTTGCTTCACCCAGTGCCCCTTTTCTTTTGCCGTGTAACCGTATTACAACCTCACGGAATTTTCTCTCTGTTTCATCGTCCACACTGATGGTGATGGTTGCCATAACTATATGTATAGTTTTAATTTATTTAAATAAATTGCTTTTTTAAATATTATAACGATCGGGATTCAACTATATGCATAAGATACGGGTATCATTCCCGGCACGGGATACTACCGTCGTACCATAAGATGTTCGTCCTCGTGCGGGTTGATAAAGCACATCCGGTCTCCCGGGAAATGTACCTTACCTGACCTGTTCATCATCCCTTTTTTTAAATTTTGCCCGGAATACGAATCTGGGCTCAATTCAAGCATATCCTTATTTTGTCAGGATCCTGCCGACCGGTCTTATTGCGGCGTCTTTTTTCGCTAATTCTCAGGAAACTACTATACGGGCAGCAAATCAGAAATAAGCAATTTTAACGGGAGAAAAACCGGCCTCTTTATTCCCTATTGGAAAGCGGATCGTTGTTTACATGACCTGGAGCAGGGGCAATCAGGAAAACGCAGGATTTGATTAAAACAGGATCATCATTCAGGGCTAAAAGGACCTCACAGGAAATACACCATGATCTCCCCGATCCAGCCTCCGTTTTCCCGTTCCGGCAGGACTTTTGGCACTAATTCAGCGAAAAACGGCACCATTGTTTTGGGAATCCTTCAATTCCCTGTCCATTCGGCAATCTGGAACCGAATCGAAGCTGAAAATGACCGCTAATAGCACCTATTGGGAGGCAAATCTCCGCCCAGATTGCCTGGAGTAAAGGGAAAATGGAAAAACCCCTGTTTTGGATGATAGTCGTTTTCAAAAGCAGGTAAGCGTGCAGGAAACCGATCGGTGAGCCCGGCCCGGAAATACCATTCTTCGCCGCAATCGAAGAGGAAAAGCATTCTTTTTCCCGCCGGAATATCCGGTTCACCGGGGTTTTCACCACGCCTTCAGACTCGGCCGGATCTACATAAAGTCTGCAAGCCCGAGCTGCTGCTGCTTCTCCTCACCAAATGTTGAAGTTATCGCAAGGTCGAGTACCTCGACACGCTGCTTGGTATACTCAGAAACCTTGTATTTCCTGCAGATCTCCCGGGACATTTCCAGGTATTTTTTTACTGACCCTTCATGGACGGTTGGGATGATGTTGCCGTTGCAGATGCCCTTTCCCTTAAATCTCGTGCATTTCCCGGTAAGGGGCATCCGCCGGTAGCTCGTGTTGCATCTGGTGCACCTGAACTTCTGCTTGGAGAATGCAGTGAGGTTGCCCATCAGGTCACGGATAAAATGGGTGGTCAGGACGCGTTCAGCAACGTCATCGGCATCGACTGCACGTATCTTCTCCGCCAGCACAAGTTCAGCTTCAAGTTTCTCTGTCATGGTCTTGAGCTGGGTATACATGGATTCAATCGGTCCCGCCGAGATATCTGAGGTATCGTGGGTGAACCGGAATCCCTCAAGTTGTGCAGGAGTTCCAATCCTCTGTTCAACACGGTCGATGAGCTTCGTGATTGTCTTAGGTTCGGTATAGGTGAGCGCACCGATGTAAAGTTCCAGGGGATAATGATCGCAGACATCGATGTTGAGAGATTCCTTGTCGATCTCCGCAGGATCGATCCTGCTTGTGAGCACCAGTGGTGCATCCATAGAACCGCCCCGGTTCTGTGGGAGGAATGAACGCGAAAAATTAATCAGGCCATCGAGAAGCAGCATGATGCAGTCCTCATCGCCATCGCACTGTCCGGTAAAGATCCCGTTTGCAACGAGCGTGTGATCATCTGTAACGGTAAGACAATATACTCTCTCTTCCGGGGAGGGGACGACCTCAGCTGACCCTATATAGTCGGCAATCACGTTGGCACCTTCAAGCACCGGGACAGCGTCACCGGCTTTGAGTTCCATCGCCCTGATCTTCCTGAGGTATGTTGTGTCCCATACAAGCATTGCGTGATCGGGAGTAACTGCGATCTCCTTTCCGAGACGTGTCCTGAACCGGATAAGCGTTGGCGGTGAGCGGTGGATCGATACTGAAGTGATCCTGCGGATATGCATGATCCCCCCGGTATCCACAGTCCGGGTGAAATACGGTTGCGCCGGATCAGAGTAATACGTTCCCAGCCGGTCTATGCCCGGTCGGCTTACGTCAAAATTTTCAAGGACAAATTTGCGCACGGGAGATTTTTTCCAGTGCTTTCCGTCATATACTTCGATCTCGGTATCACCGTAGAAACAGTTCCGCCTCTTCGCGGCATGGAAGAACGGATGGGCATACCCGACATTTGCCCGCGTAAAACCGACAATCCGGGCGAGGACCCCTGCGCTTGTGTGGGGCGCAAGCCCGATGACAAGGTGCCCGACAAGGTCATCGGGTTTTTTGACATTATAGAAAGGGTCCAGTCCATAGCATTTTACCAGAAGGTCGTCCATGAACTGTGCAACGTTCACCATGTATTCTGCGCAGGAATCAGAGACGAGTAAGTCCTGCGGGCGCAACTCCACGATCTGGGAACCGTTCTGGAGATCATATCCGAGATAATCTTTTACATACCCGAGCGAGCGGAGTTTCTCTACAGAAACCCTCACCTCATCCGGACGGATATGGGTAAGCGGCAGGTCGATCATGTCAAAGCGCGTGGTCCCGTCCTTGAAAACGAAGATATCCCGGATGGCTCGCAGGACCCCCTTCTCCATCGCCTCTACGGTTTTTTCCCGGGATATGACCCCCTTTACACCCTTGACAAGTGCCACGCTGTCGGGTTTGAGCCCCAGCC
Organism: Methanoregula sp.; assembly: GCA_041480465.1. Taxonomy (GTDB): domain Archaea; phylum Halobacteriota; class Methanomicrobia; order Methanomicrobiales; family Methanospirillaceae; genus Methanoregula. Next base: position 2,876 of record JBGOZZ010000137.1, read on the forward strand.
GCTCCATCACCTTTGCATACTCTCCTTTCACGTTCAGGGTGACTCTCTGGCTGCAGGTTGTCGGAACATCACACCCGGGACAGCGCTCCATCAGCGTTTCTCTCCCGCATTTGGGGCAGGTCGTGATAGCAGTTGTATGGGCCCCGCATTTCTCACACCGGTTGGTAAAGGTGATCTCCTGGCATTCTGAGCAGCGTCGTCTCCCGACCTCGATCTCAATAATACCTCCCTCTTTCTGAAAATCGATCTCCGTGATATTTGCGTCCACGTCTGCTGTATGGCTGGACGCAGACTGGAACGAGCGGCGGGATCCTCCGGAGTCCCCGAGCGGGAAAAGGACATGCGGTGGCGGGTTCATCTTCCGTGGTTTGGATTTTCCCGGTCTGCCCATGCGCCCGCCTATCCGTGTGCCAGCCCGTGACCGCAGTTTTATTCCGGAGAGATGCATGACAAGACCAAGAGGGGTATCGAACGGTGCATCGTTCCATGTATCGCGTTTTTTCAGGTTTTCATCAAGCCCGAGGCAGGAGATAAATGCACGATAAGTTTTGATCTGTATATTCCCGTCCCGAACCTCATGCGGGATGAGCAGTTCCTCGAGGATTGTTTTTATGATCGGATCGTTGGGAACCTGCAGGATATCATGAGCTATTTGTCCCTTGCCGGTTACTGCGTCTGCTAACGCCCGGATCTGATCTGCCGTTAGATCATCCCAGAACCATGTATATGCCGGGTGCAGATATCCGCCAGCTCCCGCAAGGGCAAGGGCTTCTTCTTCGGTCTTTGGTGGCTTTGTCCCGGCCCCTGCTTCCAGCTGCCACCACTCATTGCAATAACCACAGGGAACCAGCGGATGGTTGTTTTCGAGGAATTCGCCGAACGAGATGAGAATCTCTCCCACGTCAAGGATTTTTTCAATACCGGGTCCACGTTTTATTGCAGTCGCCTCATCGTCGATACGGAGCACATCCCCGTTCTGCATCCGCACGGTAGGACCTTCGATGGAATCCACCGGTACCACCCCGCACGCTTTGCCCGGCCGCTCGGTCTTCATCTGGGTGCCGACAGCAAGAAACTCACCGAGGATATACAGTGTCGCAGGGTGTAGGCCGGCAGCAGCAAACCCCGTGTTGCGCGACCTCCCGTAACGGAGCCTGAACCCTCCCTTGCGCATCGGATAGGAAAATACCGGTCTCCCTCCTATCAGGTCGCGAAGGTACTTGTCCAGGGGTTTGATGCTGACCGTTCCTTCATCCGTTTTGTTTTTTATGAGCTTGCCGAGCCAGTCCCAGCCGTCCATCTTCATCTTTTCGACTTTGCTTTTGAGTTTGGGTGCCTTCCCGGCAATTCCTTCCGCGAGGACCAGTGCCATACCTCCCCGCACCGTGTTTGTCTCCACCCGCTCAAGGTTACGGTGACCCGAGATCTCTTCCTGTTCGGTGGCTTCCCCGTCAATGCAGACCGGGCAGTTCTCGACAATCAGCCGGATTTCCTGTTCACTGGGGAGATACTGCAGGTTCATAATGGAGTTGTACTGCCGGATCTCCTCGATATACCGCTCTACTTCTTCCTGGCG
>JBGOZZ010000138.1:0-4419 GCA_041480465.1 Methanoregula sp.
CGTAACAACCGGCACACTACCGGAAACGTTGGCAACATACCAGAGGTTGTTGAAACCCTGCCCGTTCACGTTCCCCGGTTTTGTGTCGGCGGAATAATAATACAGAGGTCTTCCCATGAAGGCCGTCTGTTTCATGCCATCTGCACGGGACACAGAACTGAAAGCTCCGGCATTCAGGACCGAGGGGGCAGTCACCGTGTCGGCACTGAAGGGAGGCCATGTCACAATGCATGTGCCGGTGCAGACGCTCTGCCGCGTAGTATCTTTAGTGAAATAGTAGAGCGTTTTTCCGGATGTATCGGTCAGGTACAGACCGAGAGTTGCTGAATGGGAAATAAGGATACTTTCATCGGGCTTTACCACAAACCAGACCTTAAGCACATTCTCACCGTTCGTATCACCGGCTTTTGTATCTCCCTGGTAGTAATGGAGCGGCCAGCCATAGTACGTCGTCTGTTTTGAACCGTCTGTACGGGTAATAGATCCAAAGTCAGCTGGATCGAGGGGTGACGATACCACGATTGTACTTGCCGAGAAGATCGGCCAGACAACTGCACATTGCCCGGTGCAGGAGCTTGCACCACTTGCGGGAATATCATTTGCGAAGTAATAGAGTGTTTTTCCCTGGGCATCCACGATTATTTTTCCAAGTGCAGTATCGGCAGTCTTTATAGTATCGGCAGGTTGAGTGGTTGGTATTGCGGTCGGTTGGGGAGTTGGTTGCACCTGTGTCTGCGTGCATCCGGCAACAAGAAGTACCGAGACTGCCGCAAGACACAGGATAAGAAGAGTTGTGTTTTTCATCAGAATCACCTTTTCAGGCAGTGTCAACTATCCCAGCAGGTATGATAATTCTTTTGCCAGTTTTCAAATATCAAAACATAACCAACATATGCCGCCTTTTGTCCTGAAATATTGTACAATGACCCGGGAGATTCATTTTAGGGATGAAGATGGGGATGACCATTTAGTTTTTTAACCACTTTGTTAAAATTTGATGGAAATTTAATGAAATGATCATCTTTCAATTTTCGAATCATAATATGAAATTTAAAATTATCTTTTTAAGGAGTTAATGATATTTTCATGCATTCTCTTAAAAGAGGAGATTGGTTATGGACAAAAAATGGATTATTGTACTTCTGGGGTTATCCCTGGCAGGAATGGTACTGTTGAGCGGGTGCGTCAGCCAGCAGCCAACGCCAACTCCCACCCCCACACCAACGGTGACTGTGCAGCCGACCGCTTCGCCAAAAATGTACTCGCAGGCTGAGGCGGATGCAATGATGCAGTGGCGGGTACTCTGGACAGATCATGCAGTCTGGACGCGGCTGTACATCATCGAATCACTGAATAACTCATCCGGTGCCAATGCTGCAGCAACACGCCTCCTGAAAAACCAGGAAGATATCGGGAATGCAATCAAGCCCTATTACGGGGATGCAGCCGGAACACAACTGACCGCGCTTTTAAAAGATCATATCCTGATTGCGGTCGCAATTATCAATGATGTAAAGGCTGGTAATGCCACTGCGCAGGCTGCTGATGAAGCAAAGTGGACAAAGAACGCCGATGACATCTCCGCGTTCCTCACCAGTGCTAATCCCAACTGGCGGTCGCAGGATGTAAAAGATCTCATGCACATGCACCTCTCTACGACAAAGGCCGAACTGGTGGCACGGTACACGAAGGATTACCCGGCAGATGTGCAGGCATGGGATGCCGTATACGCACACATCCTGACGATGTCGGACGCGATCTCCGGTGGTATTATCAAACAGTATCCGGATAAATTTGGCGGCCCGAAAGTCTACAGCCAGAAGGAAATCGACCTGCGTAAAGGCATGCGAAAGCTCTGGACAGATCACACGGTCTGGACACGGCTGTATATCATCGAATCGCTGAATAACTCGTCCGGTGCCAGTGCAGCAGCAACACGCCTCCTGCAGAACCAGGTGGATATTGGGGACGCCATCAAGCCGGTTTATGGTGACGCAGCCGGAACACAACTGACCGAACTCTTGAGAACACACATTTATACCGCAGTTGCCATCATTAACGATGTAAAGGCCAAAAACTCCACAGTACAGGCTAAAGATGAAGCCTTGTGGACCAAGAATGCCGATGACATCTCAACATTCCTCTCGGGAGCAAATCCCAACTGGCCGCTTCCGGTGGTAAAAGATCTTATGTACATGCACCTGTCCACGACAAAGGACGAACTGGTGGCACGGTATACGAAGAATTATACGGCCGATGTGCAGGCATGGGATGCCGTATACGCACATATCCTTACAATGTCAGATGCGTTATCGGATGGTATTGTGAAACAATTCCCCACAAAATTTTAAGATGAGGGATGTTATTGACGGTAAAAAAGATCGGCCTTGTAAAAGAGATGGAATTTGATCCGGTAAAAGGAGTAGTAGTAGACGGGAAAGAGATCCTGATCGTGAACCTGGGCACAACCTTCGCTGCAATCGGAAACAAGTGCACGCACATGGGATGCAAATTATCCAGCGGGAAGATTGATGGTGAAACGATCCGCTGCCCCTGTCATGGATCAATGTTCAATGTCAGGACCGGTGAAGTGGTGAGAGGTCCGGCAAAGAGACCGGAACCCACCTATACCGTTACGGTCGAGAATGGTGAACTTTCAATTGATGTGTAAATCTTTATTATTTTTTTGGTGATTATTACGAGCTTCCTTTAAGTACAGGAATATAGGTGCAGAAAAAAGGTGAGCGGGGCCGGTGCTGTTAACAATTCCAAAAAAACCTTCCTGCCCCGCCGTGCCCGGAGAGGATTTAAAGGCAGGTACACATTCGTAAATACTATCCATTTCACGGAACAGTTTTCCCTGGCAATTCTCAGGTTTACACCCATCCCCGGACCTTCATGGCTTCTACAACCTGTTCCACTGCAATGCTGTAAGCGGCCCTGCGTAAAGAGATCTTGTTTTTGGTTGCCATATCTGCTACCCTGCGATAGGTATCTGTCATAGTCATCATCAGCCGCGAACGCACCATATCTTTTTCCCAGTGATCCAGGTTCCTGTTCTGCACAATCTCGAAATACGATACGACAACACCCCCGGCATTGCACAGGAAATCGGGGATAAGGGGAACTCCTTTGGCATAGAGGTGATCATCTGCTTCTGCAGTAACAGGACCATTACCGAATTCTGCTATGAGCCGTGCCCTGATTGCATCAGCATTCTCCATGGTGATCGCATTTTCCAGTGCAGCCGGAACCAGGATGTCGATATCCAGTTCCAGCAGTTGTTTATTAGTGATCTCCGTGCCCAGCCCGGAATTCAGAACTGAACCTGTACGTGTTTTATAATCCTTAAGTTTCTCAAGATCCAGCCCGTCCCGGTTCAACACCCCTCCTTTGCTGTCGCTGACCGCAATCACCCTGCAGCCGGACATCGGACCCGCGAGGAGAGCTGCATTCTCCCCGACATTTCCAAATCCCTGGACTGCAACTGTCGCGTCCTTGAGATTGATCCCAAGATCCCTTGCAGCCTCACGGACAACGAACCACCCGCCGCGGGCGGTGGCATCGTTCCTCCCCTCTGACCCGCCGATGCTGAGCGGTTTTCCGGTGATTATATCAAACGATGATTTACCGACAACATTGACATACTCATCCATCATCCAGGACATGATCCGTGCATTTGTCCCGACGTCGGGTGCAGGAATATCCAGGTCAGGCCCGATGAATCGGGCAATCTTCTTGATATAGGATCTGCTCAGGCGCTCCAGTTCCCCGGCCGACAGTTCCTTTGGATTGCAGATAACCCCACCTTTGGCGCCGCCCAGGGGGAGGCGGTAAAGGGCACATTTCCAGGTCATCAGGGCTGCGAGAGCCCGCACTTCTTCAACCGTTACGTCCGGATGAAAACGGATGCCCCCTTTTGTTGGTCCGCAGGCATGGTTATAGTGTATCCGGTAGCCCTGGAAGGCCCTGACCGTACCATCATCCATACGGACCGGGACAGAAACATGCAGTTCCTGCATAGGCATTTTCAGGATTGCCTCAATATTGGAAGCGAGTTTCAGGTCAATGGCACATGAACACACATGTCGTTTTACCGATTCGAAAAGATTGATATCCGTCATGTACAGCATTCCGTGTAAGGAGAAATACCACCAGACATATAAAAATGATATCGTTAAGGATACTGTGTGGAATCTGCCCGGAATGCCAGTATCGTATAATCAATTTTTATTATGTTCAATAAAATGATTTTGAAAATGATGCCGTATTTTTGAATTTTGGAAGATTTCTCGTCAGGAATTCTTCTGCGTAAGCACCGCTGTTACATCAACCGCATCTATAACCGGAGGAATCAGCGGAGTATTATCGTTGTTCACCAGTTCGATGGCAAACGTGTGAATATCCGGAGTGACATTA
>JBGOZZ010000139.1:0-4409 GCA_041480465.1 Methanoregula sp.
AGCTCTCTCAAAACTCGGAAAAGATGTGCAGGCTGTTGAAGCGTTTGAGCAGGCGACGACTATTGATCCGAAGTTTGTCAATGCATTCTATGACAAGGGACTTGCTTTTGCCCGGCTTTCCAGAGATCAGGATGCAATAGCATCATTTGACCGGGTAATCTCTGTTGACCCGTCACATGCATCTGCATATTATCAGAAGGGACTCTCCCTTAAAAACCTGAACCGCCCTGAAGAGGCACTCCTGGCATTTGATACTGCCCTCAACCTTGATGCCGGAAGGTACGAGACCTGGTTTAATAAAGGGTTAATCCTTTCATCTCTCCAGAAATTTGAAGAGGCAAAAACTGCCTTTGACCGGGCAATCGCGCTTGATAATGATGCATTTGCTGCACATTATAACAAGGGACGTGCACTTGTAAACCTGAAACATTATGAAGAGGCGATCTCTGCATTCTCGCAGGCGCTTGCGATAGATGATCAGGACAGGAGCGGGCACTTTGAACAGGGACTCGCGTATGAGATGCTCGGCAGATATGAGGAAGCAGAATCCTCTTTTTCAAGAACCCTTTCCCTCGATCCTGATTTTGCCGAAGGCTACTTCCATAAGGGGCTCTCACTCGAAAATCTCAAAAAGTATGATGATGCGATAGGCGCATTCGATGAGGTGCTTTCCCGTGTTGATGACTATTCCGCAGCCTGGTTCCATAAAGGCCTCGCTCTTGAACATCTGGGCAAAGATGAGGATGCTGTAGATGCATTTGAAAAAGCACGTCAGAACGATCCGCAGAATATCACGGTGCTCTACTCTGAAGGTCGTGCACTCTTCCGGCTCGCACGGTACGAGGAAGCATTGCATATTTTTGATCTCGCACTGTCCCTGGATCCTGACAACGGGCAGCTCCTGACCGAGAAAGGCCGGGTTCTTGCAACTATGATGAGACATGAGGAGGCCCAGGAAATTTTCGCACATGCCTCGTCTCAGCTCCCGGACCAGTATGAACCGTATTATTTACGCGGATTATCCCTGTCCTTGCTTGAAAGATACGATGAGGCCGGACACGCATATGACGCAGCACTTCAAATCAAGGGTACGGATGCGGAAATATGGTATGAGAAAGGCACAGTACTTGCAAGCCTTGGTCGTTCTGAAGATGCAATCGATGCATTTGATAATAGTATAAAATACAGGCCGGATAATCCCCGGGCTTTTCTTGAGCGTGGCAAAGCTTGTGCCAGTCTCAGTAAGTTTTTGGATGCCGTTGATTCCTTTGACAGAGTGATTGAGTTGTCGCCGGAAAATGCCAGTGCCTTATGTGCAAAAGGTATTGCGTTGTTCCATCTCGGAAAATTTGAAGATGTAGTCAGGGTATTGGAAAAAGTACTCGCCATTGAACCCGATAACACGGACGCGCTCTCTTTTTATGCATCGGCGTTTGCCGAACTGGAGAGATATGCTGAAGCTGCAGAAGGATTCCGACGACTTCTTCTTATAATTCCTGACGATGCACAGATCTGGTTTGAGCAGGGAATCGTCTTTGCAAAACTCGGAATGCATGACAGGGCGATCTCCGCATTTGAGAATGCATTAGCTATAAAACCGGATTATTTTGCAGCATACTACAATAAGGCGCGGTCAATGGATATCCTGGGCCAGACAGATGACGCTATTATTGTCTATGATCAGGCTCTTAATCTCGATCCGAAAAATAGTCATGCCCTGTACGATAAAGGTGTTGCACTTGCACGGATCGGCAGGTTTGATGAAGCTGTCAAATCGTTTGACCGGACACTCGAGATCGATCTCTCCTTTAGTGAAGCCTGGTACAACAAAGGAAAGGCGCATGCATCACTTGGCATGTTCCGTGAAGCGGTGAAAGCCTTTGACAAGGCAATCAGCATCGAGAAAAATTATGCTGATGTCTACTTCCACAAAGGGTGTGCGCTTGCAAATCTGGGTCGGCATGAAGATGCCATTATTGCATTCAACAAAAACATCGACCTTGATGCAGGAAATGCACAGGCTTTCTATCATAAAGGATTATCCCTTGTGGCAACCGGGCGTCAGAAAGATGCGATCGATGCATTTGACCGGGTTTTACAGATTATGCCCGGATCCGTTGAAACATGGTTGCACCGTGGTATGGCACTGGCAGATCTGGGCAGGTACAACGATGCGATCGAGGCATATGTAAAAACCCTTGAGATTGACCCGACCAATGCTGACGCCTGGTACCTGAAAGGCACCGCACACTTTGCATTGGCTGGTTACGAAGATGCAATTGAAGCATTCAGCAAGGCGCTGGAAATCCGCCCGGATTTCGTGCCGGCATTCTATTACAAAGGGCGGGTACTCTTTGAACTGGGGATGGATAACGAAGCGGTACTATCCTACGAAAATGCCCTGGCAGCTGAACCGAAACATATCGAAGCCCTCTACCATAAGGGAATTGCTCTTACCCGGCTCACCCGGTTCGAACATGCGATAATGTCATTTGATCTGGCGTTACGTCTCCGTCCCACGGCTGCATTTGTCTGGACGGGGAAGGGAATTGCCCTTTCAGCTCTCGGTCGGGATCAGGAGGCCATCATCTGTTTTAACAAGGCACTGGGCATTGACACAACAGACGCACGGGCATATTATTATTCGGGGGTTTCCCTCTCCCGCCTCGGCAGGTACCATGAAGCAATCAGGAACTTCGAATCTGCCCTGGTTCGTAGCCCGAAATGCGTCAGGGCATTCTATCAGAAGGGGCAGGCACTCATGAGTCTTGCGATGTATCATGAAGCAATAAGTGCATTCGATCGTGCCATACACGAGGATGATACGTTTCCCGATGCATGGCTCAGCAGAGGTATTGCAGAGGCAAATCTTGGAAGATACGATAAAGCTCTTGAGTGCTATGATAATGCAGTTTCAAAAGATGTGTCTTCCGCTTCGCCTTACCTGTACCGGGGAATCGCGTTAATTCGCATGGAAAGGTACGATGAAGCACACAAAGCACTCGATCAGGCACTTGTTCTTCGAAAAGACTACCCGGAAGCCTTCTATTATAAGGGTATTACCTACCTTCAGCGTGAGCGGAATGATGAGGCAATAACCGCATTTGATAAGGCCCTTGATTTAAATGACCGGTATGCTGAGGCATACCATTTCAAGGGAATTGCTCTTGCCCGCATCAAAGAGTATGATGCATCGATCGTTGCGTTTGACGCAGCGCTCAGAATTAATCCGGAATACCAGGATGCTCTTTACGAAAGAGGGAGGGCACTCATGCATAGCGGTAAAAATGAAGAGGCAATTACATCATTCGATCGTGCACTCTCTTTCAGTCCCGGATTTGCAGATGCGGTCTATGAGAAAGGCAGGGCTCTTTTCATCCTTGGAAGTCTTGATGCTGCAATCTCCGCATTTGAACGGGCATGGGATATGAATCCCACCTGTCATCAGGCATTTTTCTGGAAGGGCAGGGCATATTTTGAGATGGGTAATTTTGATGCTGCAATTACGGCATTCGAGCATGCCCTTGAAAACAACTATGGAACTGCTGACCTGTATTACTATCAGGGTATGGCGTATGCTGCACTTGACCAGCACAGGGAAGCAATACAATCATTTGACTGCTCTCTTGAAATCAGTCATAGCGCAGCAACGCTGTCCCATAAAGGTGTTTCACTCGCTGAACTTGGCATGTCGAGAGATGCACTGGAGACTTTTGATAAAGCCCTGGAACAGGACGGGGATCTTGCCGATGCATGGATGGGAAAAGGTAATGTCCTCTATGATCTCGGGAAACACGCAGAAGCTCTTGCCGCGTACGAGAAAAGTCTCGAACTGGACCCCGGGAACGCCGTTGCCTGGACACGTCACGGTATGGCACTTGCCGCTCAATTCCAGAGCGAGGCTGCAATCGAATCGTATGAACAGGCTATAGCCGTCGATCCAACGTTTTCCATCGCCTATTTCACCAAAGGAAGTGCACTTATTGCACTCGGGCGGTATAAGGAAGCCGTTGAATCGTTCAGCACGATGTTAACGATCCAGCCTGATTTTGTGGATGCATGGATCTACAAAGGGCGGGCACTACAGGAACAGGGGAAGTATCAGGATGCTCTCACATCGTTCAAACATGCTCTGGAGATCGATCCAGGGCGAAAAGAAGTCTGGGAGGATATTGGAGGAGTGCTCGATACAATCGGTAAACATGAAGAGGCAAAAATATGTTATAAGAAGGCTGGTTAAAAAGTACACTTTTTTTTTTCATGTGCTTTTAAAATCGTAATATTCAATATGGTGGAAAATTGGTAATGTTCTATTCGTATTCATGATGAACGCCGCTGCTCCCGACGGGACGCCCCCGCGGCGGATCAGTAACAATAAAAATTCTAAAATAAACGCTTCCATGACCCAC
>JBGOZZ010000140.1:0-4400 GCA_041480465.1 Methanoregula sp.
ATGCGCCTGCCGATGGTGCGCAGGAACGATTTGCGTTCTTCGTTGACCGAGCGGAGGTACTGCCGGACCTGCTTGACCGTCGAGCTTTCGATGGGGGGAGTGCGGACGACCTTGGGAGTCCACCCGATATGCTTGGTGATCTCCCGTAGTGTCGCTCCGTTCTTGCCTATCACAACGCCGGGTTTTTCCGCTTCTATCAATACTTCGCCGGTATCTGCATCAAAAAAGATATCGGTGATCCCGGCAGTGTCCGGTACAACAGATTTGATATCGTTGTATGCCTTTTCAGGATCTTCAAGAATGGTGGGCCTGACCACAATCCGCTTTCGCAGGTCGCGGGCGAGGATCTTGATCAGATCCGCCTCATCGGCAAACCGTTTCGGATCGTCGGTGTAGATCACGAGCTCGGGGCCTTCAAATTCAACCTGCGTAACCGTGATGCCCCGGGGCACCTTCTCATTAATTTTATCCTTGAGCTCTTTGAGCCGTTCTTCAATCTGCATAAAAAAGTCGTCCTAAAAAAAGATCATGCGGGAGTTTTGCCAAGATAGTATTTGAGCTGTTCTTCGCTCAACTCCTCATACTTCTCTTTTGTGATAACTACAATGTGGATGCCTTCACCGGATCCGGCATCGCGTTTCATCGCGGATTTCAGCCCACGGATAGCGAGGTCGATCGCTTCATCCCTGCTCATCTTGGGGACAAACCGGTCCTCAAGTACACCATATGCCATCGGGGATCCTGAGCCGGTTGATACAATCTCCTCTTCCTTGGTTGCTCCGCCCATGGCATCGACCGAGTATACGCTCGGGCCATGCTCGTCAATGCCCCCGACAAGGAGCTGGACATAATACGGGAAGAACCTGTTCTGGTTCAGGTAATTCGAGAGCAGTGTCGCCGTGGCACCGACCGTGATCGGGCGTGATCTGCGGATCTGGTAGAGGTTGCACTCCACGGTCAGGATGCGTGCGAGTTGCTGGGCATCACCGACACCGCCAGCCGTTGTCATGCCGATTCGATCTGCGACCTGGTATACTTTTTTTGCTTTCTTGCTCGCGATCATGTATCCCATGGTCGCCCTTTTCTCGGTAGCGAGAACAACACCGCTCGAAAAAACGAGACCAATGGTGGTTGTTCCCTTCATGGACTCCTGGTACTGTTCAGGCATATTGGCACTCCAAAAACAAATAAACGCTAAAATTGCTTTTTTAAAAGCGCTTTATGGTATTAAATGATATGGGGAAATTTAAAGGTTTTTATTCTGCCGGTTCACGGCAGAGTGCTTTGATAAGTTCCCTGTCATAGAGCATTGCTACGAGGCGTTTGTCTCCGTTCACTACCGGAATCTGATCTACGCGTGCCCTGCGCATCTTGAGTGCGCACTCGCTTACTTCCGCGTTTGCAGGAACCGATATAACGTTCTTGACCATTGCAAGCTTTACCGGGCGGTTCGGGAGTTGCACTTTCGAGATACCGAAACTGATGGTATGGTTGTCCCGGATGCTCTCCCAGGTCCATTCATCATCATCCGTCCCGTTGGAGAAATCGCTCACACCCACGCTGTCTTCGATGCTTGAACTCCGGATAAGATCTCGTTCAGAGATGATACCCTGAAGCCGGTTTTCCGCATCAAGGATAGGAATTGCATCGACCCCGGAGATCTCCATGACTCTGCCAACAACAGGGAGCGGCGTCTCTTCCCAGAGAGCAAAGGTCAGGCTGGTATAGTGATCCTTAATCTCCTCCTTATTCTTGAGTTTGGCGAGGGCATGCATAAGATCAGCTACGGAGAGGAGACCGACCAGATGGCCATCTTCCACAACCGGGAGTCTGCGGATACGGCGGGTGACCAGGAGGCGGGCTGCCTCCCGTACATCCATATCAGGCTCGATGGTGATGGGTTTTGGCGTCATGAGAAGCCCGAGCTGGATCTCTTCGGGTTTTCTCAGCAGGTCCTTTCGCGTGATAATGCCAACGATCTTTTTATTCTTTAAGACGGGGACACCGGAGATGCCTGTACGCTTGAGTATTTTTAAGACATCGTCCCGGTTTCCCGGAATTTCGACGTGAACCACGTCAGATGTCATATAGTCTTTGACAATCATATCTGTTATGATCTCACCACCATGGTTGTTACCTTGCTGTGGGTAACCACAAATGTGCTGACACTGCCGATAAGCAGGCGATCGGTGTTACTCTTGCCGTGAGAGCCAACTATGATGAGGTCGGATTTCCCCTGTTCTGCAAGTGCAACGATCTCGCTTCCCGCATGCCCCTGTTTTATGTGAGTGATGATCGTGATACCGTTCGCGGCACCGGATTTCTTTGCCTTCTCCAGCACCTTCTCTCCTTCCTTTTCGAGAACACGGTACATAATCTCCACGGTATTATCCAGGGGAAGTGAAGAGAAAAGGCCGGTTTCCACGACATATATTGCATGGAGTTGTGCATTCCACATCTTTGTTTCGTCAACAGCTCTGGATAGTGCGCGCTGGCTGGCCTCGGACCCGTCTAATGCGATAAGAATGTTAGTAAACACTGGCATCACCCAAAACAAACATGCCTCTTTTATTTAATTTACCAATTAAAAACCCTATTGCCGATTTGGCTGCCGGAAGCCCTTTTTATAATGGATGCAATGGGATCATGGCTGAAAAGGAGGGCAGATCGTGCAGGATCAATGGTGAACAGGTTTGCCCGCGCCCCTTTGCGGATGAAAAATGAAAGCCCGGCCATATCAGAACCTTTGACAGCTGCTCCCAGCAGGACTTCTGAATCAATCCCATATACCGCGGACGTGAACGCCATTTCAGAGAACATATCCGGTGGCACGAACATCACATTATCAGTACCGAGAAGTATAATGCACCCGAGATCCAGCATATTCTGCACAGGGGGATGACGTGCTGAAGATGTTACGCCGAGGGTCCAGTTTGATCGTGGACAGATCACAATGGGGATTTGCCTCTCTGCACATTCGCGGAGCTGTTTTTTTGTTGCATGAGTGCAGTGAATGAGCATATCCGGTTCAAGAGCGAGTGCTTCATCCATATCTCCCGCATCCCGTTCACCTGCGTGCAATGCGATTTTTTTTCCTGCCCGGCGTGCGTTTGCAACCAGTGTCCCTGTATCAGCGACGTCACGGGTGCTGCTGATTCCTAAACCTTCAGCGGTTTCTTCACCCCCGTCGCGTCCGAAAATGAGCGGGCTGAGGGACAGCCCTTCGGCTGCTTCCCTGAGCGCGGAGACTCCGGCTACTCCGCCTTCTCGGAAATCAGCGCACCCGGCCATTCCTCCTGCGATCATCCCTGCGATGCTCGCACGCATCCCCCGTATCAGATCCTGACGGGAAGCTTCAGCGAGCAGGCGGTGTTTCAGCCCGTCCGGAGGAGTGACCAGAGCAGCGAGATCTCCTTTCATCCCGCACTCCATTGCAATCGTGTCTCCAAGATGCGTATGGGCATTAAAAAATGCGGGGCAGATCCATATCTCCGGTGCCCGGGAATTCTCTTCAATTGCGGCGATAATCCCGTTCTCGATAATAATATCAACCGGCCGAAGGGCGAGTTCTTCCCCTATTAGCGCGTGCCCGGATATCTCTCTTGAGGTATTTTTCATACGCCGTAACTCTTCTTTATATATTGAAAAACGAAATATATTTGCATGGCAAAGAAACAGGGTGGCAGGTTACTTTCATCAGCCGGTCTCGTCAATTACTACGAGAGCGAGGACAGGCGGGCTGTTCATATCAGTCCGGTCACGGTGATGGCGGTCGCAGCGGCGATTGGCATTATCATTTTGATCCTGAATATCGTGTACGGATTAAACACATAATTCCGTTCTAACGGAGATTTCTGCCATTAATGGCACCATTCCTTTTTGAGCATACGTTTTGTTAACCCTTAGCCTTTGAATATGGTGGAGGCTATACAGAGAATATCACTGTCCTGCATTGGAATCCAGTCGCTCATCATCGCTGCACTAGTGCCACCTGCATGAATGAGGGGGGTCCCCGCACACCCATGACCTGAATCTGCACCATACTACCATCTCTATGAGATGATCTGATGATAAAGGAGTTTCGTTTCGCATCACTCCAGGAATCACTGCGACGTTCTTCCATGACAGTATACAAGGGGGACTACGTTACTTCCCATTTTCAAAAGAAAACTCATCATGGTATCTTTATAACCTCCGATATATTTTTATGAGGATAAAGCACATCACCAGATTACCATGTACCTCATCATCCGGTGCCCGGGATGCAGGACATTTACGTACGTGGACCGTTTTCAGCGCTGGAAACTGTGTCCGGTCTGCGGGCACGCCCACGAAGTTGCCAAAGCGCCAGCGTACTTGGATGTTGAGGACTACCACGAGGCTGAGCATATCGTAAAACA
>JBGOZZ010000141.1:0-4385 GCA_041480465.1 Methanoregula sp.
AGCAGTCAAACTGCTCAAGGTATATCATGCAGGAAGCCTTGCAACATCTTTCGCCAAGTTGGAAAAGAGCTTTGAGAATGCACACCCGGACACGGATGTCCAGCTCTGGTCCGGTGGTAGTGGAGCCATCATTGACAAGGTAAACAAGCAGAGTATGATTGCTGATGTACTGGCAAGTGCTGATACCGTCCTGATTCCAAAGAACCTCTACCCGAAGAATGCAACCTTCGACGTGGACTTTGCCAAGAACAGCATGGTAATCGTGTACACCAATATCAGCAAGGAAGCTGCCACCATCAACGCAGATAACTGGTATAATGTTCTTGCAACAAGCGGAGTATCCTATGCAATCAGTGATCCCACCTCGGACCCTGCAGGGTACCGGAGCCTGATGACTATTGCCCTTGCGGAACGGAAGTATGGAGACGACACCATCTTTAAGAATCTCATATCCTCTTACAGCAAAATTACAAAAGTCACCGATGGAGTGAAATACACGATTGATGCAACCAACCCTTCACCGGATGGCAAGAAACTCGTCATCACCAAGACCGGTCCGGACATTATACCGCTCCTGAAGGCCGGTACAGTAGATTATGCTTTTGAGTACAGCAGTGTAGCAATCCAGTCAGGACTTCCCTATGTGACACTCCCGCCCGAGATAGATCTTTCTGATGCTTCCCTGGCAGGGCGGTATCAGAACGCACTGGTTATACGCCCGTCGGGTGCAACAACAGTCACTGAAACCGGGACCCCGATCATCTATGGAGTGACCATCCCTACGAGCACACAGAACGCGGCTGGTGGCGCGGATTTTATCAACCTGCTTATCAGCAAAGATGGTCAGGCAGTCCTGAATGCTGATGGACAGACCCCCATTGTCCCGGCGATTGCCTCAGGAACAGATGTTCCGGGGGCAATCCTCTCGAATGTGAAAAAGGCCTAATCTTTTTTTTCTTATTTTGTAGTGCTGAACGCATCACCTTTTACCCGACTGCAGACTCATGACAAGGGGCTGGATTGTGTTCACACGTTTGTGTTGAATCTGGAAAAGATACTGCTAGTATGATTTGAAAAGACCTCGATAAAAAGTAAAAGTCCGGTCTTTGATTAGATTTCATTGGAAGACTTCTCAACTCGTTTCTTTCCGATCCACACCAGCAGATACGCAATAATCATACCGGTGATAAATGCCAGGGTCATAGATGTAACCAAAGCACGTATCCCGATTATTCCCGTTATCGAATCGGTCTTGAGACTGTGCCTGCTCATCTCCAAACCGACAAAGACCAGGAGGGTGCAATTACCGTTGGGAGAGGGGCTCCGATGCTCCTCATTGTCCTGACGTATATTGCATTCTACCAGACTGCGTTCCAAGGATTTTTCACGATGCTGATTTACGCTTGTCGGGCTCTCCATCCCACTCATCGTCATTTAGCTCGGTGGGAGGAGCACTTGGTAAAAAAATCAAGGATACGGCACGGGTGAGCGGTGAGGTAATTCGATAAAATCATCGGGGTCGTTATTGTGTTTATCGGGATTTATTTCCTGTACCTGGCATTCCAATAAAAAACGGGGATTCAATAACCATGTCTTTAATGCAGAGATACCCTGCCGGACTGGTATATTAAGAAAAGTATGCAATCAGTGCACAAGTACGAATTGAACTACAGCGATTCCAATCCCGGCAATGACTACCCAGAGAATCTCGGCACCCAGAAGGAGGGAGAGGAACGCCCCTGCCGCGAGGAGACTTGGGAACCATGACCAGGGAACCGCAAGCGCCAGCTTAATAGTCACGCTCAGGAGCAGCCCCACGAAAGAGAACAGGATACCCTGGAACATTTTCTGATATATCTGTGAACTGCGCAGCCGGTCATAATACGGTACCGTGCCGACCACAAACAGAAAGGAAGGTGTAAAAATCCCTATCGTTGCGACGATTCCGCCCCAGAATCCATAAGTAAGGTATCCTACAAACGTTGCGGTAATTACAATCGGACCCGGAGTCACCTGGCCGAGTGCCAGCCCATTAATGAACGTAGTACTGTCCAGCCACGAATGCACCACGACAACTTCATGGAACATCAGCGGGAGTGCAGCAAATCCTCCTCCGAACGCGAATAGATCAATCCTCGCCATCGTAGCGGCAAGTTCGAAAAGATTGGGCTGGAGGAGGTAAAAAAAGACGAAAAAAACTGCAGCCCCGGCGAGCAGGATGAGAAAGGATTTTTCCGGACGCGGTAATGTTGTGCCGGTTATTTCCTGTTTTTTATCCAGGGCAGGAAGAAGAGTGATACCGAGCAATGCCGCAAGGACAATGACGATAACAGGGCTTACACTCGCGATGAAGAGCACCGCAGCGATCCCTGCAATGAGCACGTGAATCCGGTGTTTGAGCGATGTCCGCCCAAATGATACCGTAGCGTATGCGACTAGCGCCACAACGATTGCCTGTAAAGCGAGGAATAACGCCATCACCGGGGGAAGCGCCGATGTTGAGACATAGATTGCCGAGAGTACCATCATCAATATAAATGCAGGGAGACCAAAACCCACAAATGCTGCAAATGCACCAGTTGCGCCCCGGATACGAAGACCTACATAGGCGGTGACCTGCATGGCCGTTGCACCGGGAATAGCCTGGCAGAGTGCAACACCGTCGTCAAAAACCGCACTATCAAGCCAATTCTTTTGTCCGACTGCCATCTTCCGTATGTAGCTAACCATCGCCGGTCCCCCGAACGCTGTAAGACCCAGCCGGAGAAACGCGAAAAAGACCGAAGCTAGCGAAGGTTGCTTTAATTTGGACGGAGCCGGTTGTGTGGCCATCGATATGAGAATTATTGAAAGTATAAGAGATAAGGATGCCTCGATTTGTTTCTGAGCATTGCTCATGACCGCTCAAAAGAACAAAGGTGGTAGAAATAAACAATTAGAGAGAAATGTGAGAAGAATAATATCGCTCCCGTATAGATGACTGCACGAACAGATTGAAAATTGCGACAGACTACCGCAATTTATGCGGAAAGATGTGAGATGCGATGTACTTGCTTCTTCAGGAATTTGTGAAATGAAGAAACCGGTATCTCCTCATGCATCAGATGTAATCCTGGTTTTTACCCTGACTGCGGATATTCGGACTCTTTTTCCAGTATGGAGATTTTTTTGTGAATTCTAAATAATAATGATTAAAATAAAGCAACGTTCAGTATAAGAATTAAACTTTTCAAAGGATACATAAGATATAAAATCTCTACAAGAAATCGTATTTGAAATTAGAGAGGGTATAACAACTATGAGCGATATTTCAACCGGGATTCTCCAGGCGATCGACCTGATCGTCACTCTTGATCCCGACGTCATGCAGATAGCCGCACTCTCCATCTTCATCTCGCTTTCGGCAACCATTATTGCAGCGGTCATATCCATACCCCTGGGAGGAATCATCCATTTTCACGAATTCCGGGGCAAGCGTGTACTCATCATCCTGATCCAGACCCTCTACTCGGTCCCGACTGTTGTCGTCGGCCTCATGCTCTACCTCATGCTCTCCCGGAGCGGTCCTCTCGGGATTTTTGGGCTTCTTTTCACACCGGAAGGTATGATCCTGGGGCAGACCGTATTGATTATTCCCATCATGACTGGACTGGTCATTGCCGCTCTCGGGGGAGTCGACCGGAATATCAGCGATACACTCATCTCGCTGGGCGCAACAGGACGCCAGACCATGGTCCAGGTTGTGAAAGAAGCGCGCCTTGCGATCCTCAGCGCAGTAGTGCTTGGGTTTGGTCGTGCAATCTCTGAAGTCGGTGTTGCTATGATGATAGGTGGTAATATCAGGGGCGCGACCCGCGTACTGACGACCGCGATAGCATTGCAGACTGGTATAGGCGATTTCCCCTTCTCAATCGCTCTCGGCATCATCCTGCTCCTGATAGCTTTCGTCGTCGTTATTATCCTGAATGTCATAACCTCCGGCCTATCGGTCGAGTCCCAACAGATCATGGGGGGTGCGCCACGGGCATAATCGAGTTATCCGGTCTCTCGCGCCAGATTGGTCGCCAAACAATTCTCGAATCAATCGGCCTCGAGATCCATCGCGGGGAGATTTTCACCTTTATCGGCCCGAGCGGCAGCGGCAAGACGTCGGTTCTGCGTCTCATAGATCTTCTCGATATGCCAACTGCCGGCACCATTGTTTTCGACGGGACTGATACCGCTTCCTCAAATACCATCAGGCTTTCGCTCCGCAGGCGTATGGCAATGGTCTTCCAGAAACCCGCTGTCCTGAATACAACAGTCTCCGGCAATGTTGCATTCGGGCTGAAGTTCCGGGGAGTGGAAAAATCAGAGATTGAATCGCGTGTTCACGAGGCGCTCGA
>JBGOZZ010000142.1:0-4380 GCA_041480465.1 Methanoregula sp.
CATGAGTACCGGGGAACTCATAGCAGACTGTATGCACCCGGCCGGTAATAAAGGTCTCATGTTACAAAAAAGAAAGGGAAAAAGGAGGAGATTTATTCGTGCCTCAATGCCTCAATCGGGCTGAGGTTCGCTGCTTTCCATGCCGGATAAATGCCACAGGCAAGACTGATGATGATACCAAAACAGACACCCTCGATAATGGGTATCGCGCTGGACCAGACAAACAGGTACTTCGTGGTGTTCAGCGCCAAGGCACTTATAGCATACCCTGCGAGTATACTCAGTAACCCCCCGGTGATGCTCCCGACGGTGCCAAGGATAGCCGCCTCGAACATGAACATGCTCATCACTTCCCGTTTCTGGGTACCGATACTCCGCATGATACCTATCTCTTTGATGCGTTCGGTCACTGACATCATCATGATATTGAAAATTGAAACGCCCGCGACAATCAAGGAAATTCCCCCGATCGCAGTTACAAATGTGGTGACCGCCCCGAACGCAGAAAAAATTGTCGCGAGGGTTGCCTTACTATCCATGACGGTGACAATCTTATCTCTCTTGTTCATCTGCTTCTCGATGGTGGTTTTTACGACAGCGGAATCCACGCCAAGGTTAACTTTCACGACAACCGTGTCATAATCATTCCGGTTATAGGTTGTGTCAAACCAGTTTTGCGTCACAACAATAGCAGAGTCGGTGCTGATATCAAAACTGATCCCCCTCTCCTCGATGATACCGGATACTCGCAGGGTTCCTTTGTCCCCATCTGTCCCGATGGAGATTCGTGAACCAACTTTTACGTTGTGATCATCGGCAAATTTCGATCCGACCAGGCACCCGGAATCCGAACGACTGTAACTTCCTGCCTTCAGGTTCAGGAGGTTGGGCACATCATCAGGACTAAGACCGTAAATCGGGGCTACAATCGTATCGCTGCCAACCCCGAGTTTCATGATGTCCGCGGTTTGAAGGACAGGAATTGCGATGTTAGGTGCAACAGCACGTTTAATTTGCTGAAACTGCTGATCTGTGATCTTCAGGCTTGTCGAACCACCACCTCCGCCACCCGGCCCGAACCCGGAACCGCTACCGGCGTAGGGGGAAACGATCACACTGTCGCCGACCGTGTGAAGACTGTCTGAAACTGAGAGCACGAGAGTGTTGCCGAGGATCCCCATTGATGCAATGGCGACAACACCAATAACGATGCCGAGCATTGCCAGCGTTGAGCGCAACAGGTGAATCCGGAGATTACGTTTTGCAATTTCCCAAAAGATCATGCAACAATCCTCCCGTCCGCGATACGGATTGTCCGTCGTGAGTATTCCGCGATGTGGGCGTCATGCGTGACCATGATGATCGTCGTGCCCTTCCGGTTGAGCTCGGTCATCAGGTCCATGATACCGTCACCGGTCTTGGAATCAAGGTTTCCTGTCGGCTCATCGCAGAGAAGGATGTCGGGATTGTTGATGAGTGCTCGTGCAACGGCAACCCGCTGTTGCTGGCCGCCCGAAACCTCCACAGGGGTATGGCTGAAGAGTGAATCATCCAGTTGAACCGACCGGAGCACTTCCTTCCCTTTTTCCGGGTCCACCTCTTTCTGGGATTTCAGCATCATCGGGAAGGTGACGTTCTCGATGATGTTAAGCAGGGGAAAGAGGTTGAAATACTGGAAGATAAACCCGATTCGGTCTCTCCGGAGATTGGTCAGCTCTATATCGGACATATCCCCGATACGAGTTCCGCTGATGAATATGTCACCGGATGTCGGGGTGTCAAGGCATCCCATGAGGTTCAGAAGCGTGGACTTGCCGGAACCGGACGGGCCCATAATCGAGATAAACTCGCCCCTGTCAACCCGGAATGATACGCCATCAAGCGCGGTGACATCCCCTGCGGGAAGAGGGTAGACCTTGACCACGTCCCGGAACAGCATGACCGGTTGATCGTCCATAGGACCGGTCACTTCTTGTTCCTTCTCACGTAGAAGTACCATCCACCAATACAAGCACCAATAACAATTATTATGGCGATAATGGGAAAGAGGAGATTTGATCCCCCGCTATTCTGTGAGTTAGTGGCAGGTGCTGAAATTTGTACCTCCTGCAAAGTACTGTACTGGTTGCCATTGATGTCTTTGTAGGAGAGCTGGAGCGGGATGCTTGAGGTGCCGTTAGTGGAAAATGTGACTTCAAAGCTTCCAAAATCATCAGGTTTGAGAGCGCCGACAACATAGGTCTTGTATGGGTCCTGGGGAATCGCGGGAGAAAGAGAGGTAACAGTGACCGTATTTGCTGTTTCCAGCCCGGCATTGTTCACATCTCCAGTGATGTGGTAGATGCCTCCTTCAGAATTTACCTGTACATTGCTGACGACCGGATTCGCCTGCATTTTATCGATTCCAAAAACAATCGGGAGGTTCAGTGTCACTGTGTGAGGATTATTACCATTGTTATATGTTACCGTCAGAATAAGCAGAGATTCCTGATCGGGAGTTACTGTGAAGTTTACCGGTATTTTGGCACCCGATGCAAGGTTCCCGATGAAGATTTTTGCCGGTGTAGCTGTGATTCCCGTACCGTAAACATCAAGCATCACGTTCCTTACATCATTTTTCCGGGGGTTAGCCACCTGAAGGGTAACTGTCTTTTTCTTTCCCTGAGTGAATGCATCGGGCTTTTCGACGATAGTCAGTTCGAGTGGTGTGTTATCCACCTCTGCGGTTGCCCGATAGTAAAGACTGTCTGCATCACGGAAGCTCAGGGAGAATGTCGGAAAATACGTCCCATCAAGTGCGTCAGCCACAACGGAAAAGGTGAACGGTTGCTTCTGGAGAGGACCGATATTCGCCGAGGAATCATAGGGTGAGCTGGTGAGTCTGATATTCTGGTCACCGAATGTCGCATGATTTACGACGACACTAACATCAGGGTTGCTATTGGTAACATATACCATGACAGTACCCGTATCATCAGTAAAAAATGATCCAGGATCAAATGTGATATTGGACACATAGACATTGCCGGCAGCAATAATAGACTCCGGAGTTTCGAATGCGGTTACAGCACTGATTCCTGTACTGAAAACTACGAGAACAGTCAGTATAATTATAAGTCGTGAGGCTTTCATTTTCAAATCCCTGTCATAGTAAAAATAATATATAGGATATAAACGACAACCGGCATTCCTACGCAGAGCGCAGAGTTCCTGTCAGAAAGTTGTCGGGCACTTCTCATACCAGAAATCCAGATATTTGCACTCCAGAGCAGAAATACAATAGAAATGAGTGAAGTGATCTGGGTCAATTCCATCATTGCCGGATCGTGCATCAGAGCACTTGTAGCATCTATGATCATTTGTGGATCCTGGGCTGCAGACGATGTTATCTGGGGAACAATTACACGTGGAATATACTGCAATGCAACAATTACGTTCAATATCACGCCAAAGATCTGGGGAAGATATCCATACCCTACAAACTCAAGGGATCTTTTAAATGCCCCTTTACCTTTGAAGATCGATGATATAAGAAAGAACACACCGGTCCAAATCACCCAGAATAGGAATACTCCAAACAAAGCGCCTAGGATTGTGGAAATGGCGATTATTGATTCCATGCCCGGAAGTAATCCTGCGAGCATCTTTCCGGTTAATCCACCGATTAAATACGCATATACTGCTGAAACAATCCCAAGTAAAATGACAATAAGTCCAGGAATTTTAAGACTCTCTTTTTCCAATAATGCATTCTGAAAAAATGCATTTGGATGTACCAATATGTTAGCCAGTGATTTTATCATCGTTATATCTCTCGTTAACCATATGTTGTTGTGTTTGCGACAACGCTATTACACATAGGATCCGCACTATATTAATTTTATTTATAGCAGCATTAATAGCTAAAAAAACATAGTGGTAATCCAATGAAATGATGATTTTCTCTCCGTAATCTAGTTAAGTACCTATACCGTTTCCTCCACTCTGTGATTTCTATCATATCATCATAGATTACTAATCAGAAAGTCAGGAATGAATGTAAAAATTTATTGATCTGATGATATTATAATTTCATTCTCCAACACGGGACTCCCTCGAATCAATATCCCCAAAATATCCCAAAAATAAAAAATTGATGTATTTTTAACAACACTCTACATCATATTTGTAGCACAATGTATATATTTATACAAAGCAAGTACTTTGTATGCAGACAAAAATCCTCCTCGACGAGGAGCAGATGCCAAAAAAGTGGTATAATGTCCAGGCAGACCTGAAGTCACCTCTCGATCCGCCGCTCCATCCTAAAACCCAAAAGCCGATAGGCCCTGAGGATCTCGCTGCCATCTTTCCGATGGAGCTGATACGACAGGAAGTGAC
>JBGOZZ010000143.1:0-4360 GCA_041480465.1 Methanoregula sp.
AACCCAAAGCTCATGGAAACCCAGCGGAGAAGAATGTTAAGACCCAAAATGACCCCCGCAAGAAATAAACAACTCCCAAGAAAAAGGAATTTTTCCAGGCTTGAGTAATTCATCAGAATTTCGATGATACCTTCCTTATTCTCGTACCCGTGGATCACTGAATACGTCTTCATCAGAAATCCGGTGAGGATCACCTGGACACCCCCGATCACCAGTATCGCGCCCATAATAAACGTATGAAGGTGGGATGATTCGACATTTCCCTGGATGTAAAAAAATGCCATCAACAGGAATCCGAGAAGCGAGAAGAGAAGACCCGGGACAGCGACAAAGGGAAGAGGTTTCATGAGGAGAACAAAACGAATATGGCGCCAGCCGTCAGCAAAACTATGGAGCTTGGAAGGTGTCAGTCGCGGATAATAATTGATGGGGACCTCTACAATTTTCAGCTGTTCCTTTGATGCCATAACCAGCATTTCCGATGCAAATTCCATACCGCCGGTCTTCAGCTGGAGCCGGTCGAGAGCTTCTTTCGTAATCGCGCGAAACCCGCTGTGTGCATCGGAAAACTGCGTCCCGAAAATAACATTAATCATCCACGTAAGGAGGGGGTTTCCGACATACCGGTGGAGAAAGGACATTGACCCGGTGCGTACGACTCCTTTGAAGCGCGATCCGATAACAAAGTCTGCACCATTTTTTAAGGGCTCAATAAGTTTTGGGATATCAAGAAAATCGTAGGTATTGTCAGCATCCCCCATAACAATGAAACGACCCCTAGTATGTTTAAACGCGGCAAGATACGCATTCCCGTATCCTCTTTTTTCCGGTTTAATCACCTGCGCACCAAGAGACCTGGCAATTGCCGGTGTCTGGTCGCCCGATGAATCTGCAACGATAATTTCACCATTGATTTCATGGTCATGGAACACGTTTCTGATCTTTCTGATACATTCACCGATAGCATGCTCCTCATCGAGAGTAGGAAGTATTACAGAGACATCAATACTATTTCCACTGCCGGATGGTGTTTCCATTGTCTATCCTGACGTTATTTTTTTATCGAAGATAAAAATTAATTGATGTACGATTCAATAAATTCATTGGAAATGAGTTCCAGAAACTGTAGAATCATCATGCAAGGAAACGGTTCATTTCAAATAAAAAATTGAATATATAGAGTATTGACAATAACCTGCTCATTTCTTTAGCAATCTAAAACAAAACCGATATGAAAAAAGTGAACGTGAATTTATGAAAAAAATACTGATTACCGGTATCAGCGGTTTTGTGGGTGGACATTTTGTTCATTACATGACTACACAAAAAAATCCTCTTGAGATTCATGGTATTAGCCGGTCAAAACCTTCTTGGAACTTTGTACAAACTCCTGTGGAACTGCTGGATGGTCATTATTTCCACCAGGCTGACCTGAATAACATCCCAAAAATCAAATCCCTTATCGAGGAGATCCAGCCGGAGTATATCCTGCATCTCGCGGCACAGAGCTCGGTTGCTGAAAGCTGGAAAACCCCGGTTTTTTCCTTCATGAACAATACGAATATTTTTTTAAACATTATTGATACAGTCAGGCTCAATGACAACGGGGCAAGGGTTCTTTCTGTGGGATCATCCGAGCAATATGGAATTGTATCCGAGCGGGATTTGCCCCTGACTGAAGACCAGCCTCAATGTCCTGCAAATCCCTATGCGATTGCCCGTGTCGCCCAGGAACAGCTGGCAAGGATTTATGCTACTGGGTATGGGCTGGACATCTGCTGCACACGATCCTTCAACCACTGCGGTCCCGGCCAGACCGATCGTTTTGTCGTCAGTGCAATTGTGAAACAGTTCGTAAAGATTGCCCACTGTTGGCAGGATCCCGTTATCCATATCGGTAACGGGGCAATCGTACGGGATTTTGTTGATGTCCATGATGTAGTGGAAGCATACAGATTGTTGTTGATGATGGGAAAACGGGGGGAGGTTTACAATATCTGTAGCGGGACAGGTCGGTCAATCCGCGAAATCATCACATTACTTTCAGACATATACCATATCGACGTACAGGTCCACCAGGAGCAGTGCCAGATCCGCCCGATGGACAATCCTCGGATTGTCGGGAGTTACCAGAAAATCCAGCGGGATCTTGGGTGGAAACCAACGATTCCCTTCGAAGAAAGTCTCCGGTCTATGTATCAATACTGGGACCGGCAAATGCAGGACGAATTGAAGATGCAAATCTCGACGCAAAACGGGACTGGGGTTTCTCGCCCAAATACGTAGAAGCGAAGTGGATGATGCTCCAGGTAAAAGTACCCGATATTTTGTTATCGGCACCGGAGAATACATGCCGTCCGCGACTTTTTGGAGGCCGCATTTGCTTATGTCGATCTCGACAGGAGCACACACATGAAGATCGATCCAAAATACTTCCACCCTACCGGAGTAGATGTACTCATTGCTGACGCGGACAAAGCCGCAAATGTGTTCACGTGGAGACCGAAAATTAAATTCAACGATCTCTTGAAGATTATGATCGATGTCAATCGTTCTACCGGCCTGATTCCAGTGGGAGGAGGCGACGCGATTATTGCAAAAAAATTCCCGGAGAAATGGTGGAAACGGGATTAATGGCATCCGGTGAAAAGTCGTGAGAATTGCAATATTCCATGATTATTTTGGTGCAATTGGCGGAGGTGAGCGGGTTGTCATTGCGATGGCAAAGATCCTTGACGCCGATATTATCACTACAGATACAGATGCCGTCCGGAAAATTGATCCTTCCGTCCGCATCATCAGCCTGGGAAAGACGATTAAAATTCCTCCGCTCAAGCAGATATCAGCGTCATTAAAATTTTATTTCTGCGATTTTTCCAAAGAATATGATTTTTTCATTTTTACCGGGAACTGGAGTCATGCTGCAGCACACCGGCATCATCCAAATATCTGGTATTGTTATACGCCAGTCAGGGCATTTTATGATCTTTACCATACATTTCTTTCACGACAGGATTTTTTGACCCGCCAGCTTTTCCGGATCTGGGTCTTTATCCATCGGTTTTTTGATCAGCGATCCATCAGGCATATCGATCGCATTATCGCCATTTCCCGGAATGTGCAAAACCGGATTCGTCAGTACCATCTCCGCAACGCCGACGTGATCTATCCTCCGGTCGATACTTCGTTATATCATTACGTGGGGAATGAAAATTTCTGGCTTTCGGTGAACCGGCTCTACCCGGAAAAGAGGATTGAATTACAAGTAGAAGCGTTCCGGAAAATGGCCGATGAACAACTGGTCATTGCCGGGGGCTTTGCCTTGGGAGATCATGCATCACGCTATGCAGAAAAGATCGGCCGGACCCTGCCACCCAATGTTATCCTTCGTGGAGAAGTAACAGAAGAAGAACTGTTCGATTTGTATGCCAAGTGCAAAGCACACATCTGTACTGCGCTCGATGAAGATTACGGGCTTACTGCAGTAGAAGCTATGGCAAGCGGGAAACCGGTTGTTGCGGTAAATGAAGGCGGTTACCGCGAGACTGTAAACGAACAGACCGGACTACTTGTCGAACCGAACGTGGATAAAATCGCCGATGCTGTCCGGTTCATCGCATATGATCCTGCGCGGTACAAGGAGCATTGTTTCAGTCGCGCAAAGGAGTTCGATATTGCAGAATTCAGGAGACTAATCGAAGCGGCAATACTGGGCGCCCAGAAAAAATAAGCATTATTGGGGATTAATAACGACAAAGCATTTCGGATTACATCTTAAGAAGAAGATACCAATCGATTGGTCCGTACCCGAAAAGGTGTTTGAGCCGATCGCTTTTAAACACCTACAGTCTTTTTTTCTTCAGACCGATTATCTGGATACGTTTGAGACTCAATAGGAAAGTTTGAAAATAACTCAGAATCAAACGGTCTTTACCAAATACTAACCGACAATTTGCCATTACTCAACAACCAATAACGAGGTATCCTGTGAATTTCAGCCTGATTATCGAACTTGCAAAAAGGGATTTTATCGAGCGGTATTCCGGTTCAGCTCTTGGCTTTGTCTGGTCCTTCATCTACCCACTCATCAACATCCTGATCTATATGGTCATCTTCGGGAGCCTGATGGGAGCGCGGCTACCCGGCATGTCATCGGTGTGGGGGTATGGAGTGTACCTCATCGCCGGTCTTGTCCCCTGGACAGCGTTTGCAAACACGGTGACACGATCGTCTACTGTATTCCTTGATAAAAAAAATATTATCGCAAAGATCCGTGTTGACCTTCCTACCCTGCCGCTGTTCATCCTGATTTCTGAGAGTGTTACATTCGTAGTCACGCTGGTGATCTTCCTCTTTATCC
>JBGOZZ010000144.1:0-4349 GCA_041480465.1 Methanoregula sp.
CTGATGCCGCACTGATCATGAAAAGAGGAAGTTGAGGAAATCTACCGCGTTTTTCGTTCCGAACCGGCCGGTTCGGGCTTCCTGTTCTGAAAAATGTTCTGTCGTATCTTTTCCTTTTCCCAGCACAACAAAGGGGACCGGATCCCTCGTATGCGTCTTGACGCTGACAGGAGTCGGGTGGTCGGGAAGCACGGCCAGCACACCATCAAACTTTTCAAGGATCATCCCGACGACACTGTCTACCCGCTCGATCGCACGAACTTTTTCTTCAATATTCCCCAGATGTCCTGCTTCATCGGGTGCTTCGATATGGAGATAGAGAAAGTCGAGGTGCCTGATTGCGTCAAGTGCATACCGCCCTTTTGCTGTATAATCGGTATCAAGGTAGCCGGTGGCACCCGGGACCGTGATTATCTCCATGCCGGCGCAACGGGCAATCCCGTTCAGGAGGTCAACTGCCGAGATCATGCCCCCTTTCTTCCCGTACTTCTCTTCGAACCGCGGAAATAACGGCTTATGTCCTCCACTCCATGGCCAGATCCCGGTGGCGGGATGTTTGCCCGCCCTGCGCCTTGCATCATTCACCGGATGATTGGCAAACACCTCCCTGCTCTTTTCCATACACCTCAGGAGCAGGGCTGCGTCACCTCCTGTCGGCAGATACTCTGCAATCTCTTTCCCCACGATATCATGGGGGGGTGTCGAGGCAGATCCGTTTCCCCGGTGGACAATGAGCAGGTTACGGTAGCTGATGCCAGCCCTGATCTGGACTTGGGGAATCTCTTGTGCCAGCGAAGCAAAAAGGGCGGAGCCCTCTGGACTGGAGATATGACCGGCCGAGAAATCAACCATAATACCGTTCTGCACGGTCACCAGGTTACAGCGGTACGCGACATCATCTGCATCCAGTTCGATTCCCATACTTATCGCTTCGAGCGGCCCCCTGCCGGTGTAGTACTTCTGAGGAGCATATCCAAGGATAGACATATTGGCAATATCGCTTCCGGCTTCAAAGTCATCGGGAATCGTCCTTAACATTCCGCATGCGCCGTTTTTTGCCATCCAATCCATGTTCGGTGTATTCGCGTATTCGAGAGGAGTTTTACCCCCCAGCTGCTCGAGAGGCTCATCCGCCATGCCATCTCCGAGAATGACGATATATTTCATGGGAATTACTGCGATTGAGGTACTGTCTTGTTTTGTGTGCGCCGTTATAGCGGGTGCTGTCGTTCTGCAAGCATGGCTCTGACGGCAATGCGTATGCTTTCCCGTGAACCGAGCTGAGGCTTCCAGCGGAGCGCTTTGATCCTGTCGACGGCGAGCTGCATCTTCGGTACGTCTCCCACCCACCCGCGCTCGCCACCGGTAAATGTAAACTTTGCATGGGGAAGGTGCATTTCTTCGGTGACAATCTCCGCGATACTCTTTACATCGATCCAGTCTTCAGAACCGATATTGAACGTATTGACCGTGCCATTGGCGTGCCCGACCGCAAAGAGCATTGCTGCTATGCATTCATGCACCTCGAGATAGGATTTGGTCTGTTTCCCGTCGCCGAGGATCTCCAGTTCGGCCGGATTCTCCTCGAGTTTCCGGATAAAATCGGTGATTACACCATGGCCACTCCGGGAACCGATGATATTTGCAAACCGGAATATCCATGACTTCATCCCAAACGAGTGGCAGTATGCAGAGATCAGTGCCTCACAGGAGAGCTTGCTCGCCCCATACACAGAGATGGGTTCAAGCGGTGTGTAACTCTCCGGTGTCGGGATGACAGTTGCGTCGCCATAAACGGTTGAGGTCGAGGTGAATACCAGTTCCGGGACTTTGTGCAGGCGCATAGCTTCAAGAATCCGGTACGTTGCCATGATATTGTTCTGCATGGTCGGATCGGGGTTCACCGCGCTCTGGCGGACGTCAGGATCTGCCGCGAGATGAAAAAGCCGGTCTGCACCCTGGATGGTATCCTGCCAGCCGTTGCCAAGGAGGTCTTTTTCCACGAACCGTACTGTGCATGAATCGATATGACGTGCGATCGTTTCCCTGCGCCCGGCACAAAGGGAATCGATTACCAGGACCTCGTTACCCTGTGCAACGAGAGTATCAACAAGGTGCGAGCCGATGAACCCGGCGCCACCCGTCACGACATCAAACATCACTACATATTATGTTATCCATGCTATAGGATTACTGGTATGTTTATCGGGATCGATCACGGCACAACGGCGATGCGATTTGCCGGAGAATCGGGAAAATTCAAGATCTCACGGGAGGCTGCAAAAGAGTTTTCCATACAGGATCTCTCAAGGTTATGCCCGCTCGATGAAATTGAAGGAATCGCACTCTCCTATTCGATGGGTGATAATATTTCCTCCATTACCAGTATTACCAGGGTGAAAAACCGGGGGCTCATCAGCCAGGATGGTGCAGGACAGCATATCGGGGGAGGAACAAGGGTTTTTGACGAGGTGGCAAAGAGCGGCATCCCTGCCATTGTCATCCCCGGACTCCACCGCGGATCTCCCACCGATCCCCGCTTCAAGGCATATTCCCACCAGTCGAGTCCTGAAAAGATCGGGATTGCCTATGAAGTCTGCCATGCGATTGGCAAGGATGCCGTTGTTTCTGACGTGAGTTCAAACACCGTCACCCTGCTTGTCACCGCCGGAAAACTGGTGGGCGCTTTCGATGCGTGCATATTTGCCCCGGGCCTCCTCCATGGCGCTCTCGATGTGGACGCAATACGGCGGATCGACGCGGGAGTATGCACCGCAAATGAGGCTTTCCAGCATGCAGGGGTGAAATTCTCCCTTCCGGAAGATGAGCGCATGCGGTCTGTTGCCATGTTTGCTGCGATGGAATGTGCCGCGCTTCTCCTGCTGAACACCCGGGCACGCGTGGCACTTGCCGGGAGTCTTGCTCCTGTAATTGCACCTGAAGTCAAGACACTTCTCGGACAGGAAGTAGCAGTTTTCGATGAATGGTGCGCATCAAGCGGTCTGGTCAGGATCGCCCACGACGTGTTTTGTGGATCTACTACTATTCTTGGGCTTGAGGTAGATCTGTAGATTTATATCGATTAATCATGTAAAAATAATGGGGATTTTTCTTGAGAGAGCTACGCATACACGGCCGCGGGGGGCAGGGATCTGTCACCGCTGCTGAATTAATTGCCGTCGCCGCATTCGAGGGAGGTGCCTTTGCCCAGGCCTTCCCGGCTTTTGGTGTCGAGCGGCGGGGGGCACCCGTCCAGGCATTTGTCCGGTTCGATGACAAAATCATCCGGAAGCGGAGCCAGGTCTATGAACCGGATTATATCATAGTCCAGGACAGCACGTTGATCAAGGATGTGAATGTGTTCCAGGGTGTGAAGAAAGGTGGTATTGTAATCGTGAATACTGAAAAAACACCCAATTACGCAGTACCTGATGGGGTGAAACTGATCACCATCGATGCAACTTCTATCGCGCTGAGGACGCTGGGACTGCCCATTACCAATACATCTCTTATGGGCGCATTTGCCGCTGCAACCGGTGAAATTAAGTTCTCCGCACTGGAGAATGCACTCAATCACCGGTTCCCCAAAGAACTGGCGGTAAAGAACATCGAGGCAGCCCGACAGGCATACAATGCCGTTAAGGGGGAAGCATAATGGCATTAGCTGTTGGCTGCAGGGCGCGACCGGGAAAAGCCCGTGATAATAAAACCGGTTCATGGCGTGTGTTCAAACCGGTCTTCGATCAGGAGAAATGTTCGAAGTGCGGGACGTGCAAGACAATTTGTCCGGAAGGATGCATCAGTGAAACCGCTGAGGAATTTTTTGTACCCGATTACACCTACTGCAAGGGTTGCGGACTCTGTGCAGAAGAGTGTCCAAAAGAAGCAATCGGGATGAAACAGGAGGAGAAGTAGATGCTGCAGATGACAGAAGGATCCTATGCAGTGGCAGGAGCGGTAAAATTCTGCCGCCCACAGGTGATCGCGGCCTATCCCATCACCCCCCAGACCCATATCGTCGAAGCACTCGCTGATTTTGTGGCGAACTGCGAGCTCGATGCCGAATATATCACCGTGGAGAATGAATTTTCAGCATTATCTGCCTGTATCGGTGCAAGCGCTGCAGGTTCACGCACCTATTCTGCGACCACGTCACAAGGTCTTGCCCTGATGTTTGAGGTATGCTTCAATGTTGCGGGAATGCGCCTCCCGATTGTAATGTCAATAGCCAACCGGGCACTTGGTGCTCCGCTCTCGATCTGGAACGACCAGCAGGACTCCATCTCGCTGCGTGATTCCGGCTGGCTTCAGTTCTATGCAGAGGACAACCAGGAAGCCACTGACCTGCA
>JBGOZZ010000145.1:0-4343 GCA_041480465.1 Methanoregula sp.
AATTGAATGTACCGGAAATATCCTCAAAGGAATAACCGGTACAGCTCATACCCTGAGATTGATATCTCGTAATGATTAAGCATCAGGCCAGTCACATCATTAATCATGAAGAACGTGGTTCTGCAGGTCGCACTTGATATTCTTGAACTAAAAAGGGCATTGCAGATCGCACAGGAATCTCTCGAAGGCGGTGCAGACTGGATCGAAGTAGGAACACCTTTAATCAAAAGCGAGGGGATGCAGGCCATCCGATCGATGAGGGATCATTTTCCGGATTCAGTGATTGTAGCGGACATGAAGGTTGCCGATACCGGAACCATGGAAGTGGAGATGGCGGCAAAGGCAGGAGCAGATATCATCTGTGTTCTTGCCGATGCGGATGACTCGGTTGTTGCAGAAGCCATGAGGGCTGCCCGTTTATATGGGATACGGATAATGGCTGACCTGATCAATGTTAAAGATCCTGTAGGCCGTGCCCATGAACTTGAAGCGATGGGTGTTGATATCATGTGTGCCCATGCAGGCATCGACCAGCAGATGACGGGTAAGAATTCTCTTGAACTTCTTAAATCCCTGTCGGATCAGGTGCATATTCCTCTCGCGATAGCAGGAGGGATTGATGCAGGGGGTGCCGGGGACGCAGTACAAAGTGGTGCGGATATCGTAATCGTGGGTGGCTGGATCACCCGTTCCGCTGACGTTATAGGCTCCACAAGAAAGATCCGTTCAGAACTGGATAATCCATCCATAAAACCAGTCGAAAAAAAATCCCCGGACGAAGAAATACTGGCTCTTCTTATGCAGGTTTCAGCACCTAATGTATCGGATGCGATGCACCGGAAGGGTGCGATGTCAGGTATCGTTTCGATCTGCGGCAATGTAAAAATGGTGGGCAGAGCAGTAACCGTCCAGACGTTGGCCGGGGATTGGGCAAAACCTGTGGAAGCCATTGATGTTGCCCGGAAAGATGAAGTAATTGTCATTAATAACGATGGTGCGACACATATAGCTCCCTGGGGAGAGCTTGCCACATTAAGCTGTGTGATAAAAGGGATAGCCGGCGTGGTTATCGATGGTGCTGTCAGGGATGTTGATGATATCAGGGCTATGAAATATCCTCTTTTTGCAAAAGCTGTCGTGCCGAATGCGGGAGAACCCAAAGGGTTTGGAGAGATAAATGCGGAGATCCAATGTGGAGGTCAGGCCGTTCGTCCGGGTGACTGGATCACCGGAGACGAAAGTGGTGTGGTTGTCATTCCCGCCGGACGAGCGTATGAGATCGCACGCAGGGCATTGGAAATCAAGAAAAATGAAGAGAGGATCCGCGAAGAGATCCGCAGGGGGAGCACACTTTCCGAAGTGGCAGAACTGATAAAATGGGAAAAGAAGTAAATCCGGATTAATGGAACACCGAGCGCTCGAGGAGTGTTGCTCCTGAGGTTTTGATCTTTTTTATTGCTTCTTCAACCTGGTCAACACGGAGAATGAGCACTGCGCCTTCTTTCCCGGAATAAGCATAGGAGTATTCGATATTGACCCCCGCATCTCCAAGGATCTTTGCAACCTCATAGAGGCCGCCCGGCTGATCTTTCATCTTCACGGCAATTACATCGGTGAAAGCGACGTTGAACCCAAGGGAAAATAGTTTATCATGTGCTTTTTCCGGATGGTCTACCAGTGCCCTGACTACACCAAATCCGTTTGCTTCGGCGATACTGAAGGCAAGAATATTGATCCTCTCCTCGCCAAGGGCATGTGCAATTGCTGCAAGCCTTCCCGGACGGTTTTCAGAAAAGATCGAAATCTGCCTGATTACATACTTTTGCGCATCCATCTACAACGACCTCTTGTCTACGACTCTTTTCGCTTTTCCTTCAAATCTCGGCAATGAACCCGTTTCAACGAGTTCGACGTTTACATTTACGTTTAACGAATTCCTGAGACGGTGCTCAACCTTCTGCCGCACCTGCATAAGATCAGTGATTTTGTCACTGAATGATTCCTTGTTCAATTCGACCCTGACAAGCATATCATCGAGGGCCCCTTTTCGTTCGACCACAATCTGGAAATGCTGACCGACCTCGGGGATCCCCATCAAAGCATACTCAACCTGCGAGGGAAATACATTGATCCCCCGTATGATCAACATGTCATCAACCCTGCCTTGTATTCTCTGGATTCGCGGATGGGTTCTGCCACAGGCACAGACCTCTTCATCCATCGTCGTTATATCCCCGATGCGATACCGGATCATCGGGAGTGCTTCTTTCTGGAGCATAGTGATGGTGAGTTCACCTTTTTCTCCGGATTCAAGGGATTCTCCAGTCTTGGGATCAATAATTTCCACGAGTGCAAGGTCTGACCAGATGTGAAATCCTTTCTGTTCCACGCATTCAGTAAACATGGGCCCGGAAAGTTCACTTGTTCCGTATATATCATATGCTTTTATTCCCAGCCAGTCTTCAATGCGGGTACGCATTCGATCCGTCCAGGGCTCAGCTCCCAGGACTCCCGTGCGAAGTTTTGTATCTTTTTTGATATCAACGCCCATCTTTTCTGCAACCTCCCCGATATGGAGGAGGTACGAGGGCGTGCAGGCGATAGCAGTCGCACCGAGATCCTGCATCAGTTCAATCTGGCGCTCGGTATTCCCGACACTGGTCGGCAGCACGGTTGCACCAATTCTTTCGGCCCCGTAATGCATGCCGAGTCCACCGGTAAACAAGCCATACCCGTAGCTTACCTGTATTACATCTCCCCTGCCAAGTCCAAGTGAGGTCAGGGCTCGTGCAAGCGATGTTGTCCAGGCGTTCAGATCGTTTTGGGTATACCCGACGACAGTCGGTTTACCCGTAGTCCCTGACGATACGTGATAGCGGACAAGTTCCTCCTGGGTTGAGGTAAAAATTTTATCCGGATAATTGTCCCTGAGGTCACGTTTGAACATGAACGGGAGTTTTTTCACATCCGATAGTTCCTGGATATCGTCCGGGTGGACGTTCTGCTCTTTCATCCTGTCATGGTAAAATGGAGAAAAACTGTAAAGTCTGTAAACAAGGCTTTTTAACAGTTTGTACTGCATTTTACGGAGATCTTCTTTCGGCATCTCCTCAATTCGCGGGTCCCAGCTCTTCATTACACTGCCTCTCTTCGATCAATCACTCTCTTTGCCTTGCCCTCAAACCTGGGCAGAGAGCCAGGCTCAACGAGTTTGACAGTCGTCCTGAGTTCGAGAGCATCCCGGAGTTCTTTAACGACTTTTCTCTGTAGTCTTGCAAGATCGGCGAGTTCGCCACTGAAATACTCCCGGTTGATCTCAACTTCGACAGTCATCTCGTCCAGATGATTAATTCTGTCAATATATACCATAAACTGATTGCCAACCTCGGGTATTTTAAGGAGCACATGTTCTATCTGTGACGGGAAGACATTGATGCCGCGAATTACCAGCATATCATCACTTCTTCCTGTGATTCTGGCGATTTTTTGTCCTCTTCTGCACAGGCAGCCATCCTCCATAAGGAGGGTGATATCGCCGGTGCGATACCGCAGTAACGGCATTGCCTCCTTGACAAGCGGGGTCACCACCAGTTCCCCGCGTTCACCCTCGGAGACCTGCTCCCCGGTTTTTGGATCGATAATCTCGACATAAAAACAATCGTGCCAGATATGAAGCCCGTCACGCTCGGGGCATTCAAAAGCAACACCTGGACCAAAAAGTTCACTCAACCCATATGAATCGTAGGCAGTCAGCCCAAGTCGTTTTTCCAGTGTCCGCCGTACACTTTCTGACCACGGTTCAGCACCAAAAATGCCAGTCCTGAGACTCTCGAGGGACGTGTCCATTTCTTCTGCGATTTCTGAGAGGTGCATAGCATAACTGGGCGTACAATGGATTGTCGTCACACCAAAATCCTTAATCATTTCGATCTGGCGTTTTGTATTCCCCGTTGCACCGGGGATTACAGTCATACCGATTTTTTCAGCCCCGTAATGAAACCCGAGACCCCCGGTGAACATACCGTAATTCACCATATTCTGGAAGACATCATTTTCGCCGACACCAATCATGGTCATGTTCCTTGCAATGAGACCTGACCATGTGTCAAGATCTTTCCTGGTATATCCAACGACCGTTGGTTTCCCGGTCGTTCCTGATGTTGTATGGATCCGTACGATTTTTTTCATGGGAACTGCAAAGAAACCAAATGGATATCCTCCGCGGAGATCCTGTTTTTTGGTGAACGGGATTTTCCGGATATCCTCCAGCGTTTTGATAGATGATTGTTTCACTCCGGCACCCGACAGAAGATTCCGGTAAAAATCAACGCGTTGCACCTGAC
>JBGOZZ010000146.1:0-4340 GCA_041480465.1 Methanoregula sp.
GGGATCATCTGCTTACCCATCTCGGCGTGGAACTTATCAGGGGCAATGCGGAATTTATATCAGACAGGGAATTAAAAATCGGTGACCGTATACTAGCTTCTGATCGCTTTATTATTGCAACAGGCTCTTATCCTGCAATACCACCGATTAAAGGAATAAACTCCGTTCCTTTTATGACCAGTCGGGAAGCACTCAGTCCCCTGCGTGTTCCGCGGTCTCTTATTGTTATTGGCGGGAGGGCACTTGGACTGGAGTTTGCCCAGCTCTATACCCACCTGGGAACGAACGTGACGCTTCTTCAGAGAAGTTCCCGGATAATTCCGGATGAAGAACCGGAAATCGCTGTACTGATGAAAAGGTATCTGGAAGGAGAAGGCATTGATATCCGGACCGGCGCAGATATACAAAAAGCCGAAAAAACAGATGACAATATTACCGTTACAACTATCATCAATGGAGAAGAACAAAAAATTTCTGCGGAAAGCCTGCTTCTTGCGACAGGACGTCTGCCGGATTCAGGTGAACTTCATCTTGAGCGGGCCGGTGTGCATACCGGGAAAAACGGAGCAATTATTGTTGACAAGACATTAAAAACTACCGTACCCCATATCTGGGCTGCCGGGGACGTAACCGGAGAACCAATGCTCGAAACCGCAGCAAGATATGGTGGCGAAATTGCAGCTGCAAACGCTTTTTCCACGACTACCCGGCAGTTTGATCCTGCAGAACTGCCACGGGGAATCTTTACAAGCCCGCAGGTTGCCAGTGTTGGGATCACGGAAGAACAGGCCCGCCGAGCAGGCCATCCTACTATCTGCCGGTGTACTCTCATGAGTACAATATCCAGAACAGCGATGATCGGTGATACCAGGGGAATGATAAAAATCGTCGCTGATAGCGATGATGAGCGCATACTCGGCATACATATCTGTTCCCCTCTGGCTACCGAGATA
This sequence comes from Methanoregula sp., assembly GCA_041480465.1. Classification (GTDB taxonomy): domain Archaea; phylum Halobacteriota; class Methanomicrobia; order Methanomicrobiales; family Methanospirillaceae; genus Methanoregula. The sequence continues at coordinate 954 of JBGOZZ010000146.1, forward strand.
ATTCAGCAGGGATATTTTGCTGTTAAAAACCGGCTGAATATCCAGGATCTCATTGAAACATACTATGTTTTCCCTGCCCTCTCTGAAGTTCTTTCAGTCTGTGCCCGTTCATTCAGGCGGGATGATAAAGGTGACTGTTTAACCAGAATAGCACGATGAATCAGCAACGGGTTTGCACCTGGATCAAGAAAATCATAGTATTCAGACAGGTTGATGAAAAGGTAACTTCTTTTTTCCCAACGCCCGATAAGCACCGCCTCCCCCGAAAGGACGCTCCGGCGGATGATCAATGACTTAAAAATTCTCAAGATCCTCGCTGCCCCGCCGGGCCCCGGAGAGGGCTTGTACGGGTAACCCTCATGCATTTCTATAATTTTCGGAAAACGGATGAACAAAAGAGTTGGCATCCGATCCATAGAAAATCATGGTATTCAGAATACAATCGGAATTGGCATCTGTCTTTATGGAAAAGGATGAACGCCGCCGCCCCCGAAGGGACGCCCCCGCGGCGGATCAGTACCTAAATTCTCATCACTCACGCCCCGCCGTGCCTCGGAGAGGCCCTGAGGCGGGGAATTCTCGTAAAAATAAGATCTTTAACAGAAAGTACCAGGCACTATCCTCTCCTCGTTTTCAATCGGTTGAAAACCGTGATAGGAAGAAAAAATACATTATCAAATTAAAAATGAGAAATTTTTCAGATAAGGCTTTTCCGTCGTGGATTCATAGTCTTGATAATCGTAAAAAAAAGGAGTTATACCAGAATGTCAGAGTGCAGGTTTTTGTTTCAGCGCCGCAACCAGCAATTTTACACCGGCTTTAATATCTTCAGTATCCAGGACTTCAACTGGTGAATGTATATATCGTGAAGGGATACTCACTGTTGTACTGGGGATACCACCCTTTGTCAGGTGGATTGCGGTTGCATCTGTGGTTCCCCCGCTTCCGACCTCCATCTGTACCGGAATCCCCTGGGCATCAGCGGTATCCTTGAGCCACTTCACCATTTTACGACTGGCTATAAGTCCGCGGCCGCTGCTGTCAACAATCGTGATAACCGGACCCTTTCCCATCTCTACCGGAGCATCCTTCATCTCAATTCCCGGGTGATCCCCCGGAATCGTAACATCGGTGGCTATTGCACAATCCGGATCAAGGGCATAAGCACTTGTCCGTGCACCCTTCAGCCCGACTTCTTCCTGGACGGTAAAAACCCCAAAGATGGTGAGGGGGGAGTCCACCTGTTGCAGGGTCTTAATAAGCATCGCAACACCCGCACGATTATCAAATGCCTTTCCTGATACCCGGTTGTAAGCGAGAGGAGTGAATTCACGATCCACCGTCACAGGTGTCCCGACTTCAATACCCAGGTACTCCACTTCCTCGCGACTTGAAGCCCCGATGTCGATAAACATATCATCGACTTTAACGCCTTTCTTGCGTTCTTCATCGTCCATCATATGGGGGGGTTTGCCGCCAATGACACCGAGGTACTTTCCTTTTGTACCCTGCAAAACGACCCGCTGGTTATACAGAGTCGGGCCATACCATCCGCCAAGCGCTACGAACCGGATAAATCCTTTGTCATCGATGTACTTTACCATAAGTCCGATTTCATCCATATGCGCAGCGAGCATTACCTTGAAAGCACCGCCGCGTTTGATGGCAATCAGGTTGCCCATAGGATCTTCCAGTATTTCATCAACGTGCCCCTTGAGCTCTTTTTTTATGACAGCAAATACGCTGCTTTCACTTCCCGATACACCGTGAGCATTGGACAATTTTTTTAATAGATCACTGACCATTTTAATCACTCATTACTTTTTGTATCCTGTCAAGAGCCAGGTTTATGTTTTCCCGGGAGGTTGCATAACTGAAACGGGCATACTCAGGTGCATTTACACCGAATGCTGTACCGGGGACAATAATAATACCCTGTTCTATGATACTCTGGGTGAGCGCCGGTTTCATCGGGACAAAAGCATAAAACGCTCCCTCAGGAACGGGAAAAACAAATCCCAGATCCGCAAGTCCTTTACAGATAATGTTCCTCCTCACACGGTATTCATCACGCATCATTTTAACCGGGCGCTGATCGCCCTGGTACGCTGCCAGGGCAGCGTACTGCGAAATTGATGTGGCACATGCCTGGCAGTACTGATGCACCTTCACACATTGAGCCACTATCTCTTCAGAAGCGGCAAGATATCCCAGTCGCCAGCCGGTCATCGCATAGGTCTTGCTTGCTGCATTGACAGTGACAACATTCTCACCAAACCGGGCAGCACTCCAATGCAGTTTACCGTAAATGAAATGCTCATACACTTCATCGGAAACTACCGTCACTCCAGTATCTTCCGCATATTCCACGAGCGCTTTTATGGACTCTTTGCTTTCGACCGAACCTGTCGGGTTTGACGGGGAATTCAACATCAGGATCCGTGCACCATCCATGAGCGTCTTTGCCCTCTCAACATCGATATGAAGATCCCGGGTGAGCGGCACGCTGATCGGGCGACCGCCGGCAAAGGTAGCAAGTGCTGCGTAGGATACAAATCCCGGGTCCGGGCAGAGAACCAGATCACCTTCGTCGACCAGTGCCTGCATCACGATGTGAAGTGCTTCGCTTGCACCGGCTGTTACAATCAGTTGATCCGGCGTGTAGGAAAGTCTGTTCTCATTTTTAAATTTCTCACAGATTGCACTCCGGAGTTCAGGAATCCCTGTATTGTTCGTATAGCCCGTCTTTCCTTCAGAAATCGCTTTAATCGCTGCATCTTTGATATGCTGTGGCGTATCAAAATCGGGTTGTCCAAGTCCGAGGTTGATCGAACCAGCGCCCGCTGCTTCAAAAATCCTCCTGATCCCGGAGATTTCAATATCCCGTACCCGCTGTGCAAATTTCAAACTCATACCAGTGCTCCTCAATTATTCGATATTTGTATGGCGGTTCTTCAGTGCATTCTCATCGGTCTTGGTGATCTCCATCAGCCGGGAGATTACTGCATCAGCAAAGATCATGGAGGTCGTTTCAAAGAGGGTCCCCAGGGGTGCAAACGACTTGTGGTCCCCCATCATCTGCCGGATTTCAAATTCGACTGCATCATCCCCCACTGCATCCCTCTGGTGTTCGATGATCACGATACAGTCAGATATCTTCCCTATTCTTGAGTCAGCATTCGACGTGATCAGACATATCTTTGCCCCGATTTCCTTTGCCGTTTCCGCAATGTCGGCAACCGTCCTTGTCCGGCCGGAACCTGAGAATACGACCATGATATCTCCCGCATTCAGCGCCGGGGTGATCGTCTCCCCGACCACAAATGCCTGTAGTCCCAGATGCATGAGCCGCATGGCAAAAGCCTTTGCAACAAGTCCTGACCGCCC